>PRDJ01000039.1 GCA_003345555.1 Candidatus Thorarchaeota archaeon | reverse complement strand
TGAGACCGAAAGGTATAGTGAAGTGTAAGAAGTCTGGTAGTTCGTCTTGATGGCGTTCACATTAATCACATAGTTCTGTCCAATTGAAGCGTTCTCCGTCGGAAGGTTGAAGGTGTACCACCCCCCGCCGAGAGAGGTCATGGTACCACTTTCGGAGGTTAGGTAGAACCATGATATTGTCACTGTCGCGCCAGTGACCGGTTGATTGTTGTACGTGTCGTTGAAGTACACACTAATGTTCCAAGGAGAACCTCGGTGCTGGCTTGACGAGTAGATGGGTGTTGTCAGGGTTGTGGGGATTCTCTCAACGTTCACCGGAATGAGGGTACCGGCGATAGCATAGTTGTTCTTCGTTGCTTGAATTGAAATGACCTCAGTTCCTGGAGACACCCAGAAAGTATCAAGGGTCGCGCTGTAGTTACCACTTGAAGTCTCCGTCAGGCTCCCAGAGTGACCTCCAAACACATAGGTTACTGTGGCTCCCGACACCAGCATGTCGTGGAAGGTGTCGTTGATGAAGACGTAAATCACAAATTTCTTGTTCCAATACACTGACATGCCATCAATCGCGGGCGGGACTACAACTTCTATCGGTATGGGCTTGAGGTAAATGCTAAGAATCAGCAGCTGGGTAGTATAGTTGGCTTTGGTCGCTTGTATTTCCATTGTCGCAGAACCTGCCGGGATTCCGGTCGTGCCGAAAGATACGTTGTACAGCCCCGAACCGATATAAATCCAAGACGAAGTCGATTCCCATGTGATGACCAGCGTTACACCTGCCAACTGCTTGACAGAATCACTGTCGCTGATATTGACAGTCACGTACGAAGGATCGCCCGCATAGAGGTCAGTAGGAACAGTAGCGGCCGCCTGCATATTCCTCAATCGGGTGGTAAACGGAACACTCGTCAGTTGTGCAGTGTACGGGTACCGGTTGAAAGCTATTTGCAGTGTCTTCGAGCCGTAGGGTCCCGAGTCGGAAGTGTTTACAGTGATCCTGTACACACCACCGCCTAGGTTTGCGAACCCCCAAGCTATCGGTCCACTGCCGGACCCGTATGTTACAGTCACATTGGTCTTGACAACGTTGGTGATTGCACGCAAGTGATCATTGTCATAATATGTAACATCGACCGACACGTTGCCGTAGTAGGGTACAAGAAGAGGCGTCGGAGTCCCGGGTGTGAGCGAAGCTGAAATCGCTCTGACTGCGCCGCCGATGTTCCTAGTAGTTTGATTAGTGTAGAAAGGAGCATTTGCTGCGTTCCATAGTACAGTCAATAGGAAGTTGTAGCTCCTAATCCCAAGGAGCCTGTTTGTGTTGACGCGGATGTAGTATGTACCGGTATCTACGCCAGTCCCTTTCACGAGCGTATAGTCAATCCCCACTTGTAGACCCGGTTTCTGGACACAGTCGAACTGAACAATTGCGTTTGCTATTCCTAGACCTGTATCGAGATCCTTGTAGTAGAACGTCAGGTTCAGGAGGTCACCCATGGGAGTGTTATCAATCTGGTCCCAAGTAAGCGCCCCAGCTCTGTTCGTAGTTGTTAAGCGCACAGAGATTGTTGCATTTGCGTAGTACGGTATGTTGAGCCAGTACACTTTCACTGTTATCTGATAGTTGGTAAGTAAGTGAGCACTCAGAATCGTCGAGTTAATCCTTATGTCAAAGGTGCCTGCAACAGAACCCGTTACCACCTTATACTGACTCGAAGTGAGGTATTTCGTACCATTGTAAATGAGGATGTTGTTGATTATGCTACCGATGTAGCTGCCTCTTTCGACGTCCGAGAAACCGATTGTAAATGTGACATTGTCGAGATACCGCGTGAGCGATGGCGGCGTCACAACATCAACTGCCGTCGGTCTCCGAATGACCGTGATGTCAACAGACCTTGAGTTGTTGGCGTAGTACGGCGTTCCGAACCAGGTCGCATAGACATCAATCCTAGTCGTGGTCAGGGCATTCAGGGCTGTGGAGTTCACCGAGATGGCCCACACACCAGGCAAAGTCTGAACAGCCAAGTACTGTGAACCGGGTGTCAGAAGTGTGCCGTTCTTCTTTATTGAAATGGTAGCAGACCCGATTCCTTTCCCACCAGCATCTGTGTCCAAGTAGGTGACAGTGAAGTTGGCATAGTCGAGATACGGTGTAGAAGACGGCGAGGAGGCACTGAGGCTTGTTGTCCGCGGGCGCAGCTGGAATGTTATGTAAGCATCATCCCAACGATAGAATGGAGATAGACTCGCGTAGGTCATGTTGAGATGTAGAGTGTATACGGTTCCAAGCTTGAGCCCGGCTTGATTGTAGGTTTGAATCGTAAGAAGGTAGTAGTCAAACGCGGATTGCCAAGAACTCGTGAACAGCCAACTTGTCCCGTTGAGTATCTTGATTGAAGTGTAGCCTGAACCATTCCCGATTGAGGTCAATCTCAGCAAGTCTTGATAGTGGATTCTGACCTGGATCGACGAGTTGTAGGGTACTTGATCAACAGGTTCTGATGAAAGAAGCGTTATGCGCCAGATGATGCTGAACTGCCTTGTGGAGTTGGCAGCCGGAAGGTAGAACAGAGACTTGTCGAGGATCACCTTCAAAGCGTAGGTACCAGGAGACGACTTGTAGGTCGTGTTCAGCTGAATGGAGTAGCTGCCTCCTCCGAGCGGCGTGACCTTGTACTTGCTCGCGGACACTGGAACCGCACCATCATAGAGCGTTACTGTTGCTCCATTGATTCCCACAGAAGAACCAGTAGTTACGTCAAACCAACTCACGACGAATGTTACATTGTCGGAATACGATGTCGGGGCAGGAGTCTGATAGTCCAAGACCGTCTGCCGAGCAAGCACCGTTATGCTGATCGACTGACCTGTCCGGTTGTTGTAAAACGGCGACCCAGCCCAGGTGACATTCAGTATGAAGGATTTCGAACCAAGAGGCGCGAGACCTATCGGAGATTGACTGCAATTGAACGACACCGTGAATAACTTGGTCGCGCTGCTGTAGGTGAGTGTGTAGCTAGATAGGCTCAGCTTGATTGTCATCTTAACGTTGTAGGGGATGGGTACACTGCCGCCTCCAGTTACATCCTCATAAGCAAACGTGAACGTTGCGTTCTGGCCCCATGATGTGGGCGATGGTGGGATGACGGACACAAGTGTGTCTCGCGGGAGAATGCGAACAGAAATCACATCGGTGCGGTTTGTGTAGAACGGCACCGCACCCTTGGTCCAGTTGACGTATACAGTCATGTATATGAGACCGGTATGAGTGAACACCGTTGTGTTGAAGCGGATAGAGTAGTTCCCGCCCGCCACCCACCAAATCTTGACTCTCGACAGGTCTACGGATTCACCTTGGAATGCGACCCTGATATGAACGTTGCCGGAACTGTTGTCAATGCCGATACCGCTGAGTTGAGCATAGAGGAACATGTAGCTCATGTTGTTGAGATATGCTGTCGGCTCGGCTGCCACAAGCAACGTATATTTGGAATCAGTACCTACAAGATTGACGCTTGTCGACAAGGTCTTATTGAGGTACTTGTAGACAGAACCTGTCCAGTTGAAGTAGATTGTGAAAGTCCGAAGACCTAGACCGGCAAACTGAGACGCTGGAATCCTGATTATGTAGAAGCCAGCTCCTAAGACCGTATCATTGTACAAAGTTGAGCTTACAGAACCCGTTGAGTTGATCACTTTGTGATGGACATAACTTGACCTTATTCCTGCATTGTTATCGAGGTCACCGTAGTACACTGATACGTTGATGATACCGTTATAGGATGATGGTTGTACGGCGCTCACAAGTCGAAAGTCAGTATTGTGAGTTCGAATAGTAATCGTGACATTGAAGATACCGAGCTGATAGTTGACACCCTTCGAGAAGTTGAAGGTTACTACATAGTTGGATCTCAGTATGTCCGTGTCGAGAGTTGCGAAAGTAACGCTGTATCTTTGATCTGCTGGTATGTATGTAACTGTCAAGCTCCTAATCCAAGTGCTGGTCATTGTGGCGCCCGCTATGGGCAGGTTATTGTCTTGGTCCCAGAACCTCACATAGAAGACGGGGCTGTTGCCGACGGGTATGTCAAGAGAACCAACCGTTGGAATAACAGACGTGAAGACAATCCTGACCGTTAGAGTGAACGTTAGATTCTGCGACTGATATTGTGATGCAGTTGCTTTCAGGTTGAACTGATGATCTCCCTTAGCTAAACCAGTGACATTGAGCGTCACTCTATAGATGCCATTGCCGACGTTCGTCTTTCCGTATATCGAGATGCCCGTAGCAGTGATGTCAGCTGTTGTGATACCCTTGTTGCGGTCCACATCGGTGAAGTTGAGTGTGACTACGACCGATGTCCCGTATGGTGTGATAATGTAAGGATAGTTTGGTGATGAAAGGTAGCTTCTGGCCGCCCTGTAGCTGAATGATATCTGCACAGACGCGCTAGCGAATCTCGAATTACTTGGAGTCAGAAGTATGGTGATTGTGTATGCATTCATGTTCAGATAGGTGTGACTTATCGTAAGGTTGTACCTACCGTTTCCGAGCGCTGTAATCGTCTTGGGGAACGTGTACGTAGAGTTCGAGATTGTGAACTGAGCAGCAGTAAGGTTGCTTATCGGCTGCTTGTTGAACTGATTGCCCGGTTCGCTAATGTTGACGCGAATGACAATGACGAAATCGTCACCGCTTGGAAACACAAGATCACTGGGTTCATTGTAGATATAGATGCCCAAGCTTCGGACCGTGAGAGTCACAATCTGCCATGAGCTCTTGTAACCGGTATTGCCGGAGTTTACAGTAACGTTCAGTACATAGCTCCGCACAGAGAGGCTACTACAAACGTATGCAAAACTAGGATTGCTTCCATAGGACGTACCATTGACAGTGATGCTGCTTATGGCCACTACACCTGAGATGTTTGCTCCTCCGCCGTCAATGTCATACCAAGTAACAGTGAACGGGGAGTTGGACCCGTAGGGAACAATGTTAGTATATTTGCAGACAACGCTCGTGATACGCGCCGTAATAGTCAGAGAGATCCGAATTGTGCTGCTGTAGTAATTCGACTTGGACAGCGTGATGTTGATCAAGTACGTTCCGACAGTCTTGGTACCAACATTGATGCTTACTGTGTACTTGCCTCCACCAGAATCAGACACGGTAGTTATGACGCCGGTCGGGCTCTGAACCGAATTCGATGCTCCGGCTATTCCTGCAAACGCGTGGTCAGTATCGTTATACGTTATTATCTTGGATGTGCTTATCGAGTAAGGTGTTGAGACCGAACTGCCGCCCACGCCGTACGTGGTAGTGTAGACATTGCGCAGGGTGAACCTGATGGTCACATTGCTTGCCAGAATATACGCGCTGGCTGGAGTCGCAATAATCCGATACAGATAGTCACCCACACCTAGGCCGGAAGTCTCGAATGTGACCGTGTAACTGCCGTTACCGTGATCTGTGGGCGAGCCAAAGAAGGTGCCGTTGGATGTGATAGTAGCGCCGGGTACTGTCGTCTTGGTGAAAGCGTTGTAGAGCGTCACCTTGACCCTGAAGTCGTCTCCGTAGGGTGCGGATGCTGGAGTCTGATAGGTCAAGAACGTTGAATGGGTCAAGTCCAAATTGAAGTAAGTTAACGAACCAGAGTAGTATGATTTGGAGGCGGACAGATCAATTCTCCATCTCTTGGCAGTGCCCAAGTCAGTAGTGTTCAATGTCTTCTCGTAGTAACCGTTGCCACAGTCGTCAAGAGTCACAGTGCTCGGACTCGTCCAGTTCATAGTAACAGTTGCACCGCTTACGAGAGCCGAGTTGTCTGTGTCGGTGAGTTTTACCTGAACGTAGAGCAAGTTACCTGCAATCCTACTCGTAATTTGAGTGGCAGGCGATATTAGACTCAGGCTCGTCGCATGTATGACCGTGAAACTGCGCGTTGCTCTACCCACAACCGAAGGAACGGCACCTTTGGTGTTGTTGAAGTTCACATCAGCGTACCAGACCCCGGCCGGCCATGCACTCGTGACAGTGATTCCAGTCCATTCAAAGGGGTATGGACTGTTAACTGATTGCGTAAGATCGTCTACGGCATAGAAAAGCTGACCGCTGGGGGCAGTAAGCAAAAGACGCTCTGCATTGGTGGACAAATATGGAGCCCAACTGATGAAAGAGGCCGAGTTCCCCACATAGTATGTGTAGGTGTTGGCGTAGCTACCACCATTGATTCCACATTGCAGATACGGGCTGGCTAACTGCTGGTCGGCCGTGAAAACGAACTTCCATATTCCAAATACATCAACCACCGATGATTTGACTTGCACCGCATTTGAGGTTATAGTAACTTCTGACGTTCGAGTAGAACCATCAGCATCGGTAACACTTGAGAGGGTCCAAGAAGTTGCCGGTTTGCTCAAAGAGATGTTAGTGTAGCCCACACCCACCGGCGGTGATACCAGTACATTGGCTGTCCAAGTCATGACAGTGTTGTTGGCCACACTGAATGTTGTGCCGGGATTTAGATTGTTGTCTAGAGAGATTACAATGATAGAGGCGTTCAAGTACATGTTCGAGCTGAACGAAACGTCGGTTGCGTTTGACTGAAAGCTCAATGATACGGAGCTGGTGCTTGACCAAGAGCCCGTGCTCGTATACTTGGTCTGCTCTGTCGTGCTTGACGGAACAAGCCAGGTCATGGTGAGATATCCAACATTCGCATCCACTCCGGCCGCAGTACCATAGAAGTTAAGACCGGCGTCCACCGTCTCGCCGCCGAAATACGCTCCAGACACCATCAGGACGACATAGTTACCACTGGCCCATGTGCTGTTCGATACAACTCTTTGAAGTAGAGCTGAGATGTCTGGTGAAGTGTACTTCGTCCCGCCACTGAAACTCGAGAATTGCCAAACCACGGGGTTATTCATCCAAGTCGATTGTGACAGGATTGTGGTCCCGCCCTGTGTGAATGTGGCGGAATTGGAACGATCTGCCACGTCAACTAGTAATCTAGCTGGATAGGTGGGCGACCCGGAGTAGTCTGCGCCAGTAAGAGTAAGGGTTGCACTCGTAATGATGGCACCCTTCGGGACGTAAACCTGCATCTGAAGACCCATTCGGCCGACACCACCCCAGTTTGGAGCATAACCGACGAAAAGGTGGCCATCATCTGAATACCCATTTATATCGAACGTGCTTGAGCCTATGTTGTACCCATCTCGGCTCGAGACCCCAGCGATGTATTGAGCCAGAGGTACCTTGTATGGACCTCCGCTGCCAGTTGTTGCATCTAGTATCGCGGTTGAGTTGGCTTTCATGTTTATTCTGTCAGGGAGCGGCCTTACCTTGATATCCACAGTGACATACATGATGTCAAGAATGGCTCCATACCATCCGCTACTCACGCCAGTTTTGACTTTGTGTCCTATCTCGAAATTCACAGCAGTTGGACAAGTAAGAGAAGACAAGTATGAACCCGGTACAGTGTATGTCCTCAATAGTCTCGCACCAAAAGTGTCCGTACTCCTGAAACAGTAATCTGAGATCTGATACGTTCCTACCTTGATGAACATGAATGAGTTATTGTATGTGCCTCCCCAGTAATCAGGTCTGAATGAGACGGTGATTTGCATCTCTTCGATTGCCATGTATGGCAGCTTCAGTTCTTGGGAGAGAGACAGGTATTCGCCTGCGTCGGGAGGAGAATCGTCAATCACCATGCGCCAGTAATAATCTGGATCTGTGCCCTCTACGGAGAAATATAGGTATCCGCTTGTAGCGTTCTGACTTCCATGCGCATCGTACTTGTGAAGGCGCCAATAATCAGGGAATGAAATCTGGTCTTCGCCGCCCCGCTCGGTGTATATCTCATCGTGGTATGTCGAGAAGTTGCCGTTCCTAAGGACGTTGTAGTACCATGCCCTCAGCCCTTTGATGTCTGTCCTCAGATTGGTCCCTGTCCAACCCGTCGGGCGGAGCACCTTGGTCGTTGCTGTCCCGGTGGAGTCAAGATTCGTAACTCCAGTCACGTTGCTTGTCATGCCTTTCAGTGTGGCAGTGCGTGCTGCGCCGGTGCCGGTGTACGCACCCTGCCCGGCCGCGTCGAGACTCTGGTCAACCAGACTGGGCTGAGATCCAGAACTTAGTGCAACGGGAGTACCCGCAAAACCCACACCTGTAAAGAGCAACATCACGAACATGACTATCAAAGAGGTGCTAATTCTCTTCATCAATCACTACCTCCAGCATCGTTCCCTACGATGGATGGATACGGGATAGCTATCAGACGGCCTGACCGGCTCACTTCGGAATGACGCCCAGTTGTTTGGCTTCGCATAATAAGCAATTCCGTACAAAGCCATTCGTTTGGTCGCAAAGCCGTTCCTTTTTTTGGCCATCCGACACATGCGGCGGTTGACCACTTGCAGAACCGTGACTTCGGATTCAAATCACCAAAGCCCTCCGTGCGGCAGAATCGTTGGAGCACGCGATTTCGCGATTGTCGTGCAGTCAGCCATATCGCGACGCGCTTGGCAAGACGGTCGTTCATCTGCGTTCTTTATTGATAAGCTTAAGGTGTTGGAATCAAAGACTTGCACATGGCACGACTATCCAAGCCAATGGGCCGGAAAGTGAGTTGCCGGCGACGACCTCTGAGTTCACCAGCAGGCTGATCAGGGAGTCGCTCAATGAACAGAGTCAAGGAAATTGAGATAGCCCGTGAAACGGTACCCCAGTCGATCCCTCATATCGTCAAGCATTTCGAGAACCTTGTTTGTCCGTAGGTCTAGGGGATGGACCCCCACCTGTACGGGGCCGCCTAGCTCGAGCTCGACTACTGAATCAACGAAAGAAGTGCGAGCCGCGCCCTCGCTGACAAGATACTGAGCTGTCGTGAAGACCCTCGGCTCGGCAAATGAATAGAGCCTGTTGCCGACCGCGCAGTATCTGAAACCAGTCAATCTCGCAGCGTCGACAATTCTTAAGGGCGCCTGCCATAGGGGTGGAATGAATCCGCTCGGCTTCTTTCCGATTGCCTTCTCGACTGCGCTGAAGCCCGATCGTAGTCTGGCAATTGCTCGGTCTTGGACCATTCTTGTGAACTCGTCCCCGGCACCGGACTTCGAGAGATGCGAGTACCCATGCATAGAAATCTCCAGACCAAGAGACTGGAGGTACTTGCAGAAGAGCTCGCTTTTCTCAATGCTATTCGACATTTTCATTCCGTAAAATGGCGTAACAAGCAAGGTGAAGCTCTCGATGCCCATGTCAGTCAGTCTGTCTATGGTCTTTACAACATCGTCTTCAAAGGCAGGACTTACATCATGAAGGGACAGAAGTGCAGTTCTTTCGCTTACACTTGCATCTGTCTTTGGCTGCTGCACTGGGCTCTTTCTCCTTCTCGGGAGTCAATGTGAACCACCCTTGGCTATTAGGGATAACGAAGAAACTCGTCTCGTGTTCGATTACTTGGGCTTGGTCCACTGTTTGTAAGCTAAATCGATGTCCTTGTCAGTAATTGTCTTACGACCTGTATGCTCCGTCAGCTCAAAAGCTCGCCTTGCAAGGAATTCGCCGACTTCCTCCAAGATTGCCGCCAACCTCTCCGAACCCTTGTCACTCACTCGACCAGCGCCTGCCTTTCGTATGAGGCGATCTACGGGCGCAACAGGGATAATCCTGTCCTTTCTGGACCTCGGCAAAGTGTTCTCGCTCCTCGGACTGCCCGAAGCAGTCCTCATAAACTTCTATTCCCCCGTTGCACTATTTAAGACATTGGTTTTGAGAACGAAACGTCCATGGACTGCGATTTGGTTTATCATAGATTGGCGCATCAATCTGGCATGGGGCGCCATTCACTCAACAGACCTCAAGACGATTACCTTTGCGAGAGAGATTTCCTTATCGAGGACGCTCAGATCCATGCCCCCTTCTAACGCACCTACTTCGTCAATGTTCGCCCTCACGACCGGATACTTGGGAGGAAGGGTACAACAAGAAACATTCTCCTTCGCGAATTGATAGGTGCCAATCTCCATGCCCAAATGCTCTATGTCCACCTTATCTTCTCCGATGCAGGGTCTCAGTATCGGAAAGTCACAGACCGCACTGCTGGTCGCTCTCAGGTTCCTGCTAGTTTGAGACGCTTGTTCACCGATTATCTCGCCGGTCACTATAGCATCAGCGTTTTCCCTGATAGCGACTTCACGCCCCAATCGGAACATATTCCTCTTGCAGTACAGACAAGTCATCCGTTGCGGTACGTGATCAACAATATCGGTTAGGTCCAGCCCATGCGGCACAATATACATCTTGACTTCGTGGTCGTAGATGTATTGTGCCAGCAGACTTGCCTGCTTCACCGCTATGTTGGCGCAGGCTTCATTTGAGTAGGGCATATTGTCGAATGTGACAAAGACCGGTATGCAGCCCCTCTTCATAGCCTTGTATGCTGCGACAGGAGAGTCCAGGCCACTTGAGATTAGACAGACCACGGTGCCTTGGGAACCTGTGGGCATTCCCCCCACACCCTTGACCGTCTGTGTGAACAAATAGGCCCTGTCATTTCTCACTTCGACGTATATGTACTGATCTGGCGAATCAAGATCAACCCTTAGTTCAAGCTCGGACAATCCCTCCAGAATCCGGGCACCCAGCTGTTCTCTAATCTCTTGGCTCGTATAGGCATGCGACCCCAGTCTGCTGGCTCGAACAGCGAAGCTCTTCCCCCTCGTGAAATGCTTCTGGGCCACCAAGAGCCCCATCTCGAGTATCTTCTCCATGGCCGATTCCACTACGATTACAGGGGATACCGACACAATGCCGAAGACACGCGAGGCAACGGCAGCTGCTCTCGGAGCGTCACTTGTCTCGATGAAGATACGACCATACTCCGTCCGTATTCTGTCGAACGGAGTTCCCTTCTCCCTCAGGGCAGTACCCACATGCTTGACGAGAAGGTCCACCATGTGCTTTCTGGTCTGCCTTGACTTAATGCCAATCTCACCATATCTGAGAAGTACAGCCGAGTACTCTGGTTCCATATGATTAAGACTCCACGGTTACTTGTGAGCAAATGCAGCCCTTATTGAAGGACTGATCTCATAGATACGGGCGAAGCCCACACGTTCAAACTGAACGAGCGTCCCAGCGGCAACCCCAGACACGGAGGGTTCTGCGAAGCCCGCTGTCCGATTGCCATCCGCCCAAGTCATCTCCACGCCAACGCGACCTTCCTTTGGTACCCAATGGATGATTGAGGCGTTGGCCTCTCTTGCCCTCTCCACCTCGCGACTGTGGAAACCTGCACTAGGGGTCGGGCCCTTCTTCAATGTGAAGTTGGCAAAGTCCTTGAGCCGGAAGATCTGTCCATCTTCAAACCGCTGATAGTCAAGATCACTTATGCCCACAGCTAGCTTCGTGCCTTTTCGCACAAGCGGAATGTGCCTGTTGCCGCGCTCAGGAAAGTCAGGGTGTATGGGTGCGTCTGCTTCTCGTATTTCGGCAGGAACTCGAGTTAGACCCAGCCAGACCGGGTCATCCACATAGAATAACCTCGGTGCTTCTGCATCCTTCAGCTTTCTGTTTTCTGAGTATACGGCCTTCATTGAAATCGATATGTCAACCATGCTGAGACCGAGGTCAAGCATGACTTTCCGGAGAGCTTGTGCCTCGATTCCGCGTTTCGCAAGCGATTGCATGCTCCAAGTCCGAGGATCATCCCAACCACTGTAGGCACCCGATTTCACTTCTTTGCGGGACTTGCTCTTGCTCAAAGTAGCGTCCTCGAACCTCAGCTTGCCATAATAAAGCAACTCTGGATGCGGCCAGCCGTAGATATTCCACACGAACTCCTCGATTTTCCCTTCCTTCACGAGATCTTTTCCTCTTATTATGTGAGAGATGCCGAGCTCATGGTCATCAATTCCCCACGAAAACTCGAGAAGGGGCCAGACTCTGTACTTGGTTCCCACCCTCGGGTGTGGTGCCTCTGAAATCCTGAGAATGACATGGTCTCTAAGTGCAGGGTCGGGCAGGTCCATGCCAGTCTTGAGCCTAACCGCAGCGGCCTTCACTGTGTATGAGCCATCAACCATTTTCTCCCAACGAGCGAGGTTCTCTTCAGGACTGAGATCACGACATGCACATGGCTTTCCCTTGACCTTGTTCTGTTTCCGCCATACTTCAGCATCGCAGGTGCACACGTACGCTTGTGAATTACTGATGAGGTCAACTGCATACCTGTAGAATACATCCAACCTATCGGACTTGTATATGGTCTGATGATACTTGACACCGAGGTATTCAAGACCTTCCCGTATTAGATCGTAGGCATCGGGCTCAAGCACCTTCTCTTCTGACCCGATGGTGTCGTCGTACACGAGGATTAGCTTGCCGTTGTACCGTTGAACATAGTAATCATTGAGTATGACCATGCGGGAGTTGCCTATGTGGAGCGGACCTGATGGAAATGGAGCCATCCGCATGACGACCTTGGGCCAACTACTCAGGTTTGGTAAATCAGGAAGCCCCTTCGGACCGATCTTAGATTCTGCCTCCTGTCCCAGCATTTCGGGAGCGATTTCGGCCAACAAAGATTGTTGCTGTTCGAGAGAGAGCTTCCCGACCTCAGTCACCGTCCTCTCGACTATCGCTTTCACCTCTGAGGCCCGTGAACGCAGGTCTGCACGAGCCCCGAGCAGAGCACTCATCACGGACTTGGCGTCCGGAGTCCCGCTGTACCTAATCGCGTTTTCAAGCACAAACTTGCGGATTTCCAGATTCAGATCGCTCAATCACATGCAACCCGGAGTTGGGTGCTTGGGCCAATCATTTAACTTTGACTGGCCATGCATACCATCACGTCCAATCACAAAAGTCGGTTTGAGCTTAGAGATAGCTTTTTTGGGTGTGAACGGAGTAATCTTGCGGTAAACACACCTCTACTGGATGTGGGATGTTGACTCAAGAGCTCAAATGCTGCCGGAAATGTGGAGCCTTCTATACCTGCACTCACAAGGGCGAGTGTTGTCCAGAGTGCGAATTTCTTGACCCGGACGATGAGATCTGTCTTGCCGTTCAGAAACCGAGGAAAGTCAAGAAGGAGCGTCCGGGTGAAGAAGAACCAGATGAGGAAACTTTCCTCTTCGAGGATGAAGAAGAAGAGGAAGAAGAAGTGATCAGCCCCGCAGCTAAAGAACAGCCGGAAGAGGAGATTGAAGAAGAGACCGAAGAGGATTTGTTAGAGGAAGACGAAGAAGAAGAGGAAGAGAGCAGCGAAGACGAGGAGGAAGATTGGCTCTAGGTTGTCTCATCTTTTTGCGATTCCTGTTCTCTCGCGGGGCGCATTCTAAGCCCCGGGAACCAGTACTGAGTACTTTGCGAGTAGCTCTTTTGGACCTTCGCAACTCCATTGGCGACAAGTAGATTCAGCGCGTTTCTCACTCTTTCCTCTGTCCACCCAAGGCTCAGCACAACGTCTTCGGGGGTCAGGTGACCATCCTTCTCTGCAGCGAGGCTCAGCACTTTCTGAGGATCATCAGTCAGCCCCACTGGCACGAATTTCACTAGGCGTGCACCTCCTTCGATTGTCGCTAGACCCTCTATCAGTCCATCGCGCGACAAACCGCCTATGATGGACGTCACCTCATTCATGTCTGTTGTCCAGCCCTTGGCGTCCAGCTGGACCAATAGACCCGAAAAGAGCATGATACCTCCTGATCGCTTTGACTCCTCGGCAATTCGGAGGATATCTCTTCTGAGCGCATCCGCCCGGTCGTCTCGTTTCAGAAAGCGTTTGACCATTCCTTTCTTCTTCTTTGCTTCTGAAATCCATGATTCCGGATCGTATCCGAGGTCCACTAGGAGCTCAACTAGGGAACTCCGATACGCCGGAATGCTGAGCATCGTTTCGCCCTGTGCGCCAAATGCATCCGCCAGCCGCTTCCGAACCTGGTCAATGCGCTCCGCCCGACCCACTAGTTGGTCAAGTTCCTTCTCAATCTCTTCCTCACGTGAAAGGGGAGACAGAGCAACAGGGATAACAACATCGGTACCTGATTGGAGGCTGAACTCGATGGATTTGCTTCTGTGGCCCGCTCCTGAAATGCTCGCCCTGTGAAGACCAGCCCAAAGACGGACCCTGATGACTCCTTGTTGATTGCCTTCGGCTTTGATGTCAGCTGTTTCAAGGACCGGATGGTTCACCGGAGTATCGTTTTCATCGCGAACGTGAAGGATTAGCGTACAGTCTGATGCCTTGCCCGGAATCAGCTCAGTACCAGCCGGCGGAGTTGCATCCAAGGTCAGTGAATGCTCTGGCACGCCTGAAAGAAGTGTTTCAATCTGATTGACCGCCGGCTCATTCGCGAAACCGTCGGCCAACAGTAGCTTCACTCCTTCCCCTATTGCGGCTCTTGTGTTCTTCAGGGCAAGAAGATTGCGAACCTCCGAAGAGTCACGGATTGACTTCTTCAGAGTGACATCATTTGATATCTGTTCTTCACACCATGCAGCAATCTGTGCAAGTTCCTCTGATGCCGATATCAGTGAATCCGTGAAGTCTTTGCGGCGGCCAGCCTTCTGGGTGCCGGGAATTAGTATCGAGGGAGGGTATACGACCATGTCAAGTCGTCCCTTCTTTGATAGCCCAGCGATGATGACAGGAACAAGGAGTCGGATACCATCTTCGGGCACATCAAGAGATCCCACAGTTGCCTCTATGGAGTCGATGCTCTTTCGGAAAGCCAGTATCATTTCATGAGAGACTTCAAGCTCTGAGAGGACTGCATTCAGTGTCTCACTGAGCTCGCTCTTGAGCGTCTCGGATTCCGACACCGTCTTGTCCCGTCTCTTGAGGTCTCTGTCTAGGGCGGTTTGACGAGCCCTGAGCAGGTCTCTTGTTTCGGCCTCCTTAGGCCCGTGTCGTTCAGACCTTGGTATCTGCTTGGTCTTGGACTCGATACCAGAAATCTCCCTGCGCAGGGCAGATATCCTGAGGTCAAGCCGACTCAACTTCGGAGACAGATCGCCTTCCAGAGCAGCCATGATGTCACGAGCCTTCATTCTCAGAGCGTCAACCAACCACGGTAGACCCGTCTCCGCTTTATGGGTGAACTCAGATAGATTCCTTAGAGTGTTGCGAACCGAAGTGCAATACGAGGTGTCAATCGTTGACGGAAATAGCATAGAGTAGGTCTCGGCCTGTTCCTTCATAGGCCAAGCAAGTAGCTGGGCTAGGCTCGATGCAGTCGGATTGGAAACGACGCCCCTGAGGAGAATCTCTTCGACTCCAGTAATCCCACGCGCATAGACGCCTGTCTCCTTGATGGCTGCAACCAACTGTGATTGTGTTTCGGAATGGTGCACTTTCCTGATTAGTTCATCCAAGTCATATTCTTGGAGTACGGGAACTGAGGCTGATGTCAGGCCCCGCATTTCCACAAAGAAGCACTTGCCGGGGGACCCGGTGGGCATGACGAGAAAATCCAGATATGCCTTCAAAACGAATTCCAGATCCCGACCCTCTTTGCTGTCAATAGCCCTCAAAACGAAATCCGCTAGTACGTAGTCTTCCGGGATTGGCTTCTGAACAGGTGGACCGGTTACCATCTCAACAGTACTAATGGCTGCCACTGGGACAATAGTCCGCTGATGGTGGTGGTCCATAATGGTCCCTTGCCCCAAAGTGCGAGGCAATGCTTTTCATCCTTTCTAGATGATTGTTAGACGTCCAGCCAGTGACTCGAAAAGGCGACACCGTGTCAAACGAG
Source organism: Candidatus Thorarchaeota archaeon (assembly GCA_003345555.1). Classification (GTDB taxonomy): domain Archaea; phylum Asgardarchaeota; class Thorarchaeia; order Thorarchaeales; family Thorarchaeaceae; genus OWC5. The sequence goes on along the minus strand of PRDJ01000039.1, from coordinate 63,176 downwards.
TCGTCCCGTCACGGTGCGAGGTTATCTAATGCTATGAAAAGAGACAGCGAACTCCTCGACCCCTACTGCGGGATATGTGGCCGCTATAAGGGCGTCGGCCCTTGCCGGTACTCTGATTGCCCCGGTTCCCTCGAGCTACCTGAAAAGGAACAGCGACGAGTACCTTCACCACACGGAAAAGGCATGAAAGCCTCCTCTGAACGGGAAAGGACATGCTGCTTGTGCAACGAGGCAAAATCTGTTGAGTGCAGCGCCTGCGGCCGTCCATACTGCGCTCACCATAGCCGGAACCGGTTTGAGGTCGTGATGAATGGCCCCGATCACTACATTGGGACCTGTGTTCAGTGCGGGAAACTTGTGTGTGAACACTGCTGGATACTTGACAACCTCGGCAGAATCAACTGCGTCAAGCATCTCGAAAAGCGAAACGCTCACGATTCACAGAGCTGACCTCATCCTCTTGAATATGACCCGCAGGGGATAGAACATCGGAGTCAAACATTTAACCGAACGGCTACGAACACATATCAGTGCATGGCATGCCACAAGCAATATTCGTGGTCCACCTAGACGACTACCAAGGTTTTGTTGTCGAGAAGAGACATCCCTTCTCTTTCTCGCTGAACGAGAAGATCCTGAACTTGATATTCTATGAACATGAGAAGGAAGAGAAGGAGAACTTAAGGTACAGTGAAATCGACAACGTGCGGATAGTCTCCTTTGTAGACAGAGCGCGTCCCCGCTGGATGGCATGCTTCGTCTTGACCGCTGACGAGGACTATGAAGGGCTTAAGGAAGAAATACCAGGGATGGGGAGACTGATAATTGAGCTCATGGTCGAGAATCCTGAGCTGGTTCACCTTGATGAGATACTCGAGAGCCACAGCAGCCTAGGGGAAGCTAGCGAAGAACAGAGATATGCCCAGATATTCCTGACACCATCATCAGGATTGGTACTTGAAAAGATTGAGAACGAAGGAGTCGAGAGAGCTGCGAAGCTCTCGATTTGGCTCAAGAGCCAAGTCCAGAGCGACTCCGTGGATTTGCGGGAGTCCATCTTACCTTTGATGGACTCTGGTATCGTCAACGTCGAAATCATAGGAAAAGGCATCGAGGCCGTGTTTCTAGTAAAGGACGTATTTGCCTACAGGGCCCCGCCAGTTGAAGCCATCACGAAAGCTAGGAAATCCATGCCCGGGCTCGCCGCTCAGTACCAACAGCGAGTTGCTGAGTTCTTCGCACCGCCACCTCCGAGCCGAGGATACAACCCCACGATACCCAGCGACGACCCCAATTCACCGCTGGTCGAAGACAGGGAAAAGATCGCGAGAGTGCTTTCCAAGAAGATCGAATACAAGGTCCTAACTTCTCTGCGAGATGAGCCGCTTTCAGTGAGAGAGATATCGAACAGAACGCTGCTTCAGGAAGAAATCGTTCAAAACGCGCTATTCAGCTTAGAGTCTGAAAATGTTGCGGCACAAATCGGAGAAGGAATCTGGGCTTTGGTGACCAACCCAATCATGGAATCATTTATCCCAGAGTTTGTTCTGCCGCTGATAGCAGATAAGCTGTCTAACGACGAGATAACCCCTGAGATTGCCAGAAGACATCTTGAGATACTTGCCGAGAAGTGGAGTGGCGAGCAATGATTAGAAGCCTATACATACTTGGACAACAGAGCAATGTCATATATTCCAAAGAATACGCCAAGAGCGAATCAGGAGAGGGACTGGTTGAGTTCCTAGTGAATTTCGCTCATTTCATTTCCTCAGTTGACCTGGAGGGAAAGACAGAGTACATGGGTTTCTCAGGGACAAGGATATTCTATGCTGCTCGACGCGACTTCGTATTCATGTTTGTGGCCGACAAGGCCGACGACACAGCTCAGATAGAGGAGCGGATGACGCAGCTAGTTGATGCCTTCATAAAGGACTTCGCAACCCTTGCAGAAGCGAACCTCCCCTTGGAAGGTCTTGATGCAAAGGTCGACGAGATAGCAGTGACAATGGTGAAGGTGGCGATTCTTGGATACGCAGGCGTTGGCAAGACCACCACACTGCATCTGCTCAGGGGAGAGACACTTCCACTGGTACATGATCCTACAATCGGTGTATCGATAAAGAAGCTCCCGGACGAAGTCCAAAATGCGAACATAGTACTCTGGGACCTTGCGGGTCAATCGCGGTTTAGTATCCTCTGGGCCAAGATGATAGCGAATGCCCAAGTTGTCATCATTGTGACCGATAGTACCCTTGAGAACGTTTTGCGTAGCAAGAAGTTGGTGTCTCTGGTCAAAGAGGAGGTTCCTGAAGCCAAGGTAATTGGCATCGCCAACAAGCAAGACCTGCCCACTGCTCTGACTCCTGAGAGAGTGGGCCAGATTCTCGGAATCGCCACTTACGAGCTCGTCGCGATAGACATCTCCTATAGAGACCGCCTCATTCAAATCATCCGGAAAGCCATCCTTGAAGGAAAGGGTGAAGCCAAACCGGTGCCTGCGTAGGCTCCCATACGCGCAGGTGACGGAGTTGATGACGACAAAGGTTAAGAACGACAGCCCAGACTTTCATGCACAGAGGCTGTCCATCAGGTGAGTATACATGGCCTTCGATTTTAGCGCTATTCAAAGACAAATGGAAGAGCTGAACCAGAAGCTCAGGGCGATAGAAAGCTTTGCTAACAAGGTCGCGGAGACAAAGAAGCTTGCCGATCAGCTGGCAGAGAACTTGGCAAGGATGAAGACCGCGATTAATCAGACCATCAATGATAGCTTTACTCAGATTGCTGACCAGATTGACACTCTTAGGCGTAACATGGAGACTATGGAGGCAGTACAACCAAGCTCATTGTCGGCAGAGGCTGCTGCCCCGACTGCGCCACCGAGGGCTGCACCGACAGCTCCTCCGAAGGCTGCTGCAACTCCAAAAGCAGCTCCAGCACCTACGCCAAAGCCTGCGCCAGCACCCGCTCCCGCGAAATCGGCACTAGCTCCGGCCCCAGCGAAGTCAGCGCCTGCTGCACCCGCAGCAAAGGTAGCTCCTGCTCCAGCTCCAGCAGCGCCTGCAGGTTCTAGCGACCAACTCGACTTCCTTCTGCAACAGAAGGATCGTTTGAAGGCTGCCTTGACTGACTTGCGCTTTGACTACATGAGAGGATACATTCCAGAAGAGGACTACAAGACCAAGGAAGCCGAACTGGATTCGCAGCTTGAGGATCTTGATAGGCAAATAGCTGGCATGAAGTGAGATCGAGTTTTGGAAAGGCAAGATACTCTTTGTTTCTTGCCTCATCCTATCTTTCCATCGGTGACTCGGATTCTGTCGACGTACTCGTGGGACCTAGTGGCGATGACCCTGACTGAACGTGATTCTGTAGACAGCCGGACGACCGCTTGATAGTAGGAATATTCCTACTTCTTCTTGACGGTCTTGGTCGGCTTTTCGGAAGATGGTTTCTTCCTGACTTGAGCCTTCTGCGCAGGCTTGGCAGGCTTCTTCGCTGCGGCCTCAGGCTTCTTCTTGGGCCCGGCTTTCTCTTTTGGCTTCGCCGCAGGTCTGGCGGGCTTTTCGGGCTTGGATGGAGTCTTCTTCGAACGGGAACTCGCTTGTGGGGCCTCTGGCGATACGATAGCGGTCTTCGGCGCTACCTCCCGGGGAGTCTCCTTCGGAGCAACCGGCCGAGTGAATCCCCTTTCTGGTTCCAGCGTTCGCCCAGTCTCGCCTTCGCCTTCCAAAGGCTGCACGAGGACTTCGGGTCTCCGATCCCTTGTCTTCTCTTTTCTTTCGCCAAACTCTCGTCTCTGGCGTGCAATCTTGCCCGGCTTCACCACTGCCATGCTGGCAGCTGCTGCCAACGCTGTTTCCACCTGGTCAGTCATAAGACTCTCATGAGTGACAGATGATGCGACCTCCTCGAGTGCATCAGCGATAAGGACGGCACGACCCGACTGACGTTTCTCCATTTCAGCTGGAGTTGAGTATGCTACGAATCCGCCATCGCGCACGTACGGAACAAGACTGCCGTTTGCCTCTCTTTCCGCCAATATACTCCGAGCAACACTCATACGAATGTTGAACCGATTGGCCACATCAAAAACCGTTGTTGATCTGACCTTCTTGAGGTAGTCATCCACTTCCTGAAGTGTCTCTGGCTTGGGAACTGCTTCTCGCACCAATCGCTCGGTCTTTGCGGCAGGCTTTCCCCACTTCTTCTTGCTGATGGCAATTACTCTCCTAGTTGATTTGGGACGGTTCCTTCGCGGGAATCTGGAGTTTGGCTTTTAAATATGCTCATGCGTTGTTGTGTGAATGTTGGCAATTTGTGTCAACCCGGGCAGCGGCGACTGCGGATTCGCTGAAAAAGTGTGACTCAGGCTTAAGTGCCGCCATTATGCTTGCTTGCGTGATGACCAATGAGAAGGGAGAAACACTCCGACTCTGAGCTCAGCATGCTTGTATCGAATCTTTCCAGATACGCATACCCAGAACTCGTTGACCAGCCTCTGAGGGCAAAGTGGAGCAGGCTGTCCTCGTTCGCTGAAATAAGGTGGACCAACCCACGCGAGGCAATCAGTCTTGTTTGTGACAAGACTGCCCAGCGATGGCACCAGTGCGCGTTGCTAGGTCTACTGGCTCATGAAATGAGCCATCCCTGCGTGTCCACTTCGAGGCGTGCAGAAGAAAGAACAGACCTCGATGCAATTGAGAGAGGGCTTGGGGTCTACCTCGCCGCTGAAAGGATTACGACCGGACGATATCGTGACCAAGTAGTTGGCAGGGGTCGAGATAGGTATCTCGGCTATCAGACTGTGAGAGAGTACCTGACACAGCATGAAACGAAACAGCTGGACCGCTTGCTTGACTTACTAAAGATTGTACCATCGAGCTACGGTGTCTCTTTGACGGAAACCATCCATGACACGGCAATTGGCGGGGATTGTCAAGCCCACGTCGGGGGTTATGTGTTCCAAGGAGTAACCATCCTGCCCGGGTCTAGTGTGAAGCTTCTAGTGAGAGAAGATTCAGTCGCTCTCTATATTGATGAAAAGCTTGTCGCGAAAACGCATATTGACAGCCAGGACTGATCCTACTCACAGCTTTGGGAATCAGAACGCTTGGTGATTGAAAGGTTCTGTTGTACTCGGACATCGCTGTCAGGCGGGATGTCCTCGTCAATTATGCACCCTGCTGCAATGACACTATTCTCCCCGATACGCGTAGCGGGATAGATTGACGTATTCACTCCGATGATAACGCCATCGCCTATGATAGCCCCGAACTTACTCATCGGCACTCGTATCTTCTCTTCCGGTTCCCGCAGGTAAAGTGGCTGATTTCCCGGTCTCCAGTTCCAGAGCTGGACCCCGGCTTCTATGACAGCGTCAGCACCCACGAGACTATCAGCTAAGTAAGTCATTCTTCCAATCTTCACTCGTTCGAAAACCATGCTGTTCCTCACTTCAACAGCGTAGCCTATGTGAACGTTATCACACAGACTTGCGTAGTCCCTCACGAGCGAGTTGTTCCCGATATAGACTCCCTTTCCGATATATATCGGGCCGTGCAGAGTCGTACCAGGGCGGATGATGCTTCCCTCATCAATGAAGACTGGCCCTTCTAGTACCACGTTCTTATGAATCTCTGCAGACTCGGCTATGAATGTCCCATGGCCCTTCAGCTTTCTATCCATGACAATCCTGTTTGCCTTAAGAATGTCCCATGGCCATGTGAATTCGGCCCACTCCTTCTCCCAGACAGCGGCGCCAACTCTCTTACCGCCTGTGATTACAGATTCGATTGCGCGTTCCATGGTTCCATGCTTTGAAAGCAGTGAGAAGATCTCTCGGTTGAATACGGTCAAGCCCGCCACTGCGTAGTTGCTTACATAGCGGTCGGGACCACCCTTCTCCACAAGCCGCTCCACCATCCCATTTCGGCCTATCTTCACGGTGCCAAACTGCTCAGGGTTTGAGACAAGTGTCACGAGATAAGTCATGTAGGCGTCCTGCGTTTCGTGATTTTCGAGTGCACGTGCGACCATTTCGGGCTCGACCAGAACGTCTCCGTGCACAGCAAGGAACTCCTCCTCGTCGCCCAGCTCATCTCTTGCACAGAGTATTGCATTTTCCACTCCCTTCTGTTCGAGTTGGTGGACATAGCGGATGCTGATGTCCTCGTCACCACCCTGCTCAATGTAGTCCATAAGCTCCTGTTTGCCGTGTCCCACAACAATCGTGATATCTCGTATGTCGTTTTCTTTGAGACTATCGATAATGTACTGCACCACAGGTTTGCCAGCTATCATGAGCATCGACTTTGATCGATTGGCAGTGAGAGGCCTGAGCCTATTACCGACGCCTGCAGTCAGAACCAGTGCTTTCATCTCTTTCACACTGCCTTCCCGAGATACTCAGGCTGAATAAAGTCTTTGGCCCGAGATGCTTATGACATGACGGGTTCACGCGCGAGACAGTGAGAAGTATATCCGCTGCTTTCCTGCTCCCACGTTCTTACTCTTCCCGATTACGATTCTCCCGATTTCCCCGGTGTTGGCCACATGCGTGCCTGCACATGAGGCGAAGTCGTAGTCACCCACGGCGACAACCCTGAATTCGGAGACCGACTTAGGAACCATCTCGAGGTACCTCACCTGATAGCCGGCTTCCTGCAGAAAAGTGATGGCCTCTTCGCGCGGCATGAAGCGAATGGCGATATCGAGGTTGCGGGCAAGAATGGAATTGACACCCGCCTCAACTTCCCTTTTCATATCTTCAGTTATGTGATCCACTTGCTGGTAGTCGGCTCTGCTCTCGCCCGGCTTGACCATATTTCCCACTGTCTCAAGTCCATAGTTCAAGAGGAGATAACGAGAAAGAACGTGCTGTGCAGTATGGAAACGCATGCATTCGTAACGTGAATTCCAGTCAAGAGACCCATGAACCACTGGACCAAATCCCTGCGGAATAATACCTGCGCAGATATGTCGAACCTCATCATCCACTTTCCTAGTGTCCGTAACTTGGAATGTGCTCTTGCTGTCGCTAAGAGTGCCCTTGTCGCCGATCTGCCCTCCTCCTTCTGGATAGAAGCAGGTCCTGTCAAGAACGACAGCACCTTCACTTATGCTGGCAACCCGTCCGTCAAACTCTCGGAGATAGTTATCCTGCATATGTAGTAACTCGGTCAAGGGATTCTCCCTCTACGACGTGTCGTGTCCGGAACGTTTCCATTCGAGCATAGCAAGCTCTTTGGCTTTGGCCAACGTCGATCCGCGCAAGTCAATTTCCTTCGACTCTGCTGCCGCGTCGATCATATCGAGAACTTCTGACTCAGAATTGGCCTCTTTCAAACCTGAGAGCATTGCGCCCACGATATCTTCTGATGCACCATGCTCGTGAAGAAAGGTAGCTAGAGGTGTGAAACCGGTAGGTACGTAGCCCGAATCCTGAGACGGCTCCAGACCTACAGCTTTCATCTTGCTCTCAAAGAGGTCGGTGATAATCTCCAGACGACTATCAGTGGCAGGAGCTGTGACAGTCTTTCCCTTGTCAATCGCTGTGATCATGGAACGAATCTGTTTCTCGTACGGAGCCTTCGTGGGCTTTTTGGAGCGTTTCTTCAGAACAAGCCCGGCAGTAAGGAGCAAGAGAGCAAGAGGGCTCTGCAAGAACATGACAAAAGTAACGTCGTGCATCTGGTTTTGCCCCGAGCCAGCAGGCCCGACTCATGCTGCCGGCAAACATCGATAAGTAGGTTTCTACGTATTGGCAGAATCTTGTCCACTACATGCTGCTAGTGCGGTTCATTGTGGACGCTACTGCGGAGGAATCAAGAGATGTCGCGAGCAAAGTGCCTCGCTATATGGAGATAGACATCAACAGAAGAGAGCAACTGCTCCACAGAAACGTACTCATCAGGTTGATGCGCCTGTTCAATTGAACCTGCCCCGCAAATCACATTCAGGATGCCTATCTTGGGTTGCAGAACAGAACAGTCCGTGCCAAACGTTGCGGCACGGGGTCGCTGTGCTCGGCCCGTCACCTTCTCAACAGCTTCAAGACTTGCTGACACTATCTCTGCATCAATCGGAGTGATTACTGCGGGGAGTCCGTGGACATAATCCACCCTGACTCTTTCAGATAGACCAGCTTCTTTCAACCTGTTCTTCATTTGCTCAAGGGTGGACTCGATGCCCTGCCCTTTCACTAGTCTCATGTCGATAAGTGCTTCACACCGATTGGGTACCACATTGATTTTGACGCCGCCGTTTATGACACCTACGTTCATCGTCGGCTTTCCCATGAGTGAATCTCGCTCGAACGGATAGGGGCGCTTTGTCAGTATCTTGACGGCGTTTATGCAGAGTTCAATGGCATTGATCCCCTCCTCAGGCCTAGAACCATGGGCTGACTTCCCTTCAGCAGTAACGCGAACCCATAGCATCCCTTTCTCGCCCACCAGAACCTCAAGCGACGTAGGTTCCGCGCATACGCCATAGCGAACTCCGGTTAGGATCTTGCTTGCAGCTACTTGGTCAGCACCAGAAGAACCGCTCTCTTCATCAGTCGTGGCTAGCATAAGCAGCGGCTTCGCGTGCCTTTCGTCAGCATAGGTTATCATCGTCTCAACCAATGCTGCTAGTGGCCCTTTCATGTCACAGGCTCCTCGCCCATAGAGTCTGTCACCCACCTGCTCACACTGAAATGGTTCATGCGACCATGAGTCTCTCGGACCTACGGGGACCGTATCAAGATGACCGTGAAGCACCAGCTCTGCCTCGTCAAGACGATCGGTCGAAACGACCAGATTCGGTCGCTCGTCTGGACCGATTGTCGTGCAGGAAAGACTATGTTCCTCCACGTGTTCACGTAGGACTTGGGCGGCCCGATCCTCTCGACCTGGGGGATTCTCTGAGTTCGCGGCTACGAGGGCTTTGACAAGATGAAGAACTCGCGATGTGTTTACCAACGCTGCATCAGTGAGGGACCAGTCTAGGCACGCTAAGAAGATTGCGACGGAAAAAGGCAGTTTCATAAGGTGAGCGCGAGACAAGTGGAGAACGGCGGGTCGATGAGGCGGTTACCCCTATCTGAGCACCGAGCAATGACGATCCAAGAGCAGGCTGAGACTTGCCACCAGAGTTGTTTATGACCTGCCGGACCTGCAGAATGGTTAGGTTGAAACCCGTTCCATACCAAACGGCCGCTTTCTCAGGTTGCTATCTATGAGACACTTTCACAGGACAAACCGAACAAGGTCCGCCATCCCTCGAAGAGGTGATGTGGAGAACCTTCGAGATAGATACGCAACTGTTGATTTCGGCGGTGTCGATCGCCAACGTCTTGGTCCCCCTTGTGGGCCCAGCCAAGCATGCCGTCTCGTCCCCTTGATGGAGGCCCACTTTGGCAGAACGGGTTTCAACCATATTGTCGAGCTCCAACGGAATCTGGGCTAGCACGCTAAGACAAATCTGCTTGGCTCACTCAATACTGGCTCTGTAAGTATAAATACCCCAAACAGGCACAGAAACCTCCCGGAGAGCGAAGAAGGGCAAAGAAGAGCCAATTCCAACTGTGATGGCCAAGGCCTCTCGAATTGTCACACTTTCGGTGACAACTTGGCTTAACAATCGGCCAACTAAGTGTTGTGACCCTTTCCAGCAATACTGCCGGATCCCGGTGAAGGAAGAGACCTGATTGACAGAACGCCATCCTTTCGCGAGAGGAGAATTCGTTCTGCTTTCGTGTCTATCACTAAGGTCTCACCTTCCGCAACAAGCTTCTCTGAGTCAGAAATATGCATTCGCTCAAGTAGATCCTTTAGCGACTGACCGTATTGTCCCGACACCCGTTTCGCCTGCCGTAGATTGGAGATGGTGGCGATGTATGGCCGGCTTACATCTTCCCGAGCGTTTCTGGCTTATATCAACATCTATGAGGTAGGCTCATGGATTGTAGCCATATGGATGACGAGCTGAGTCCTTTCGGGCAACTACCTCCTCTACAGATTGTCGACCTTCCAGAGCTCGCCTTATCGCAAACCTCGTGGCTCGGAAATTGTTCATGTGTACCCGTCTTGGGTTGTTGGCATTGGGATGGACGAACACTTTCACAGCAATCACTAGGTCTGGCACAAGCTCCTCGGGAATCATCCGGTCTGTGATTGTCCTTGTCACAGCGTCAGCAACGGCCTTCTGAGCGAACTCGAACACGAGCCTGCTGTGATGTTCGTCGGTGATTGTCACCGTGGGCGCAAATACGGTCGTAGGTCGAAGGTCCTTGATGATGTTGGACATATGGAAGCCATCGGTCTTGATACCTGCGTTGGTCAAGGCAGCCTGCATAGGCCCATCCTTGAGTCCCACAACCAGATCGACATGAGCAACTTCCAATCCCTCCCCACACAAAGCTTCTCCATGAAGGAGGGTGAGGTCATCGATGATGTCCTTGCTCATTCCCACAGCCTTCGGATATGCATCCGTAACAACGGATCGACCATGCGCCCTGTAGGTGACTGACCCTCTAGGCATCAGCTGGAGGTCTTCCAGCTGTGTCCTGAGTTCATCTAAGTCATCATAGCCCAGAACATCGCCCTGTAGGAGAGGCATTCGAGCAGAACCGACGGGGATGCCCATCATATTCAGGGCCGCCTTGACAGCGAGAGGACCGCCCTTGTTGACAACGATTCTCGCGGTTCTCTGAACGCTACGCTGAATGAGTCTAGCCTCTTTGAGATCGCCTTGACTTAGAGCAATCGCCATTCTTACATATCTGTCGGGGAAGATATTTGCAGTTGCTAGGATAGCTCCATCGCAGCCTGCTGCCATACTCGGCAGAACGACTTCATCATGGCCAACAACAACTTGAAAGTCCTCTGGCCGACGAGCGAGTATCTGCGAGACATTGACCAAGTTGCCGCTCGCATCGCTGAGCCCAATAATGCCCTTGATCTCGCGCAGACCTTCGATCAGCCACCAGTCGAGGTTCACGCCAGTGAACTGTGGACAATTATACAGGAATACTGGGAGACCAGCTGAGTTCGCAACCTTCTCATAGTGTTCATAGATTTCCTTTGTGGAAGGCTTCATGAAATACGGAGAGACTACCAACGCCCCCGAAGCTCCGTACTCGGCAGCCTTTAGATACAGCTTGACGACGTCGGCAGTGTAAGCCGCGCATGCACCCGCAAGCACCGGCACCCGTCCCTTCGCAGCGTCGCATGCGACTCGAATAGCTTCAGCTTTCTCCTCAAATGACATACTTGTGAATTCGCCGAGTGATGCGCAGGGAACAATGCCGTTTGCCCCTGCCTTGATAACATGCTCAATCAGATTGCGGTATTGTGCCTCATTGACGCCGTTCTCACCAAACGGTGTGACTAGTCCGGCGTACACACCTTTGAATCGCCAAGATCCTTCAGGCGTTTTTCCTCACCTCCAAATCTGACTGAGAGCCGCGGAAACCGCTACCTCCGTAGCGGCAGTGACTGCTCTTCTGTCGACTGTATCCAAGTCCACATCGATCACCATCACCATGACATTGTTTTGAACCGCGTCAGGAGATATCTTGCCAGCAGCTAGGTGACCTGCAACAGCTCTAGCAGCGCCGGACTGCACTGGACCGTAGAACACTGACGCCTGACGCATTGAGCTGATCTTTCTGCCCGGCAACATTAGGCTGGAAGGTCTGACAGCCAAGTTCGGTTCAAGAATCACTGATAGTGCCTCGCGTCCAATTCGCGGAGTCGTCAGCAATCGGACAAACGCTGATCCCAGGGGACCGGTCTTGGATCCACAAACGACGCTGGCGGTACAAGCTTGACTCGATCCGCGTCCGACCTTGAGGGCTTGTTGCTGTTCGGCACTCAATCCGGCCTCTAGTAGGACACCATTAATGTCGACTTCTTTCGCTGGACCAACATGCTTTGAACCCCCAATCAGCCCTAGCTTCTCCAGCTCGACTCTTATTTCCTCCTTAAGTTCGGGAGTCAACGTCCCACCTGTGTTAAGTGGCATTCGTGCTTTACCCGAATCGATTCCCATCATCTTCAGTGCTGCCCTGACTGGCGGAGCACCTCCATACCTTGTCACAATTCGAGTCAGAGTCTGCATCGAGAGCTGAAGCTTGAGGGCTCCATCAATGTCACCTTTGCGGACTTTCTTCAAAAGATCATTCCAAAGATGAGGCATCAAGTTCGCTGAGGCCATGATTGCGGCGTTCACACCCGCAGTCACTGCAGAGAAGAAGATCTCGTCATTGCCATTTATCACAGAAATGCGGCCTTTTAGCTTCTGCAGTAGTTCCAGCATGTAGGTTATGTTACCACTGCTGTCCTTGATGCCTACGATATTGTCCAGTTCGGCTAGGTCTTCCACAACGCTAACAGGGAGGACACCCATACCGCCCATCTGAGGAATATTATACATTATGACAGGCAGGTCACTCTTTCTTGCGATAGTGGCATAGTGCTCGTAGTAGCCCTTGTCAGTCGGTTTCAAATAGAAGGGAGAAACGATCAAAGCTGCATCGCATCCAATATCTGCCGCGTACTTCGTCAGCTCAGTAGCTGCTTCAGTGCTGCTCTGACCTGTGCCTGCAATAATCGGAACGCGACCATTCACGCATTCCGTTGTCAGACTCAGAAGCTTCTTGCGCTCGTCCATATTCATGTAAACGAACTCGCCCGTTGTGCCAGCGGGTACGACTCCGGCGGCTCCTTTGCTAATTGTGTAATCGATAATCTCGCGAAAGCTCTGTTCGATTATCTCGCCATCTTTCGCGAATGGCGTTATGAGGGCTGGCATTATCCCTCTTGGCACGAACTTCTTAGGCATCTGAATTCACTCAGCAGCCAAGCCGGTCCTAAGGCCGTATATAAGTTTCAGGTTACGTTGCTCTATGACTATCAGGGGAATAGGCCGATCAACCGCCTCTTCTAACAAAAGCAGCGATTCGTGAAGAATGCGGAAGGAGGACAACAATCGGCGAACTGGTAGAATGAATCAGCCCAACGGAGTTACTTGAAGACGAAAAAAGAGGATGGTGTGCCGGTCCCAGAATCGGTACCGGCACCAGGGGCTTTGAATATTCACGAATCTCTCAATGATGTGATTCCAGAGGTTGACCTTGGTGCTCCTTAGAAGACCCAAGGACCGTCCGGTGGAACAACGGGTCTTGTCTCGACGTTCATTTCGGTTATTCACCGAGAATCAATTCAACTATTCACCCACAATCTGCCGACAGACAATATTCTACGTTTTCTGTCGGTCAGAACGGCGGAGACTGTCCTGCGATTGCGCTGGATTTGAGGTGATTAAATAGCACAGAGGTTACCATCTGACGGAGAGGAAGAGTGGTTTTTTTCCTTGATTGAGATCGCAAAGGCTCATGCCAAGCGTGCCCGACGAGCGGCATACTGAAGTGACTCATTGAAGTACTGCGCCACGACGGCCGCCATTGCTGGGCCGACCACATAGTCTATCTCACCCGGCAAGAGAAGCTTCAAGTTCGCCTTCTTGTCAAGCTTGCCTTTCTGCTTGAGCAAGCTAGTTTCTTTCTGCACGACGGCCTTCGCTTTCTCCCACGACATGGATTCAGCAGACGGCCCGATAAGGCCAGTCTTGATTTCGGAGATTCCCTGCATTATGAACACCGCCAAGTTGTCCAAGTCGGAACTCGCATTTACAAGCTCTGAACCATGATTAGGACACGTTCCCTCCTTAGCCATTGACCCACATGCCGTGCATATGGCTCGGCCCCGATTGGTTCTCAAGTACAGACTCAGGAGATTCGCACATTTGGAACTATCAGTTGATGTCCATTCCAAGCCTTTGGGACCGGTCCTGCCCGTGGCCTTGAATACGGTGTGAGCCTTAGTATAGATAAATGTGAGGACGTCGAGCTCCTTCCGTTTGGTTTCTATCATTTTCTGTTCTTCAAGCTTCGTCTCTACCGCAACCTCTTCCTTAGCCTGCTTTGCCCTTTTCTCCCTCACTAGGAATCTGTTCATCACGTCGAAAGCTATAGCGTAGTTATCAAATTCAAGACCAGCTATTCTGAGAGGGGCTTTGACCACGCCCTCAAACACAGAACTTGACGAACCAGTGAACTCAGACTTAGCAGAATCCATGTCCTCGCCTGACAGCCGCGCATGGAACCAAGCCCAAAGGGAAAGGGTGTCCAACTCAGGGCAAATACACTTGATCTCTTGGATTCGTACGATGGCAAAGTCGAAAAGTATCTCTTCTCGGTAGACCTGCAATTCACTCTCGGTCTTCTCGTAGATGCTTTTGAGAAGCGCTTTGATACGAAGAATGTCCTGCTTGGAACGCACGTACATTTCTACTACACGAGTCAGGTTCGTAAACAGGCCTATCATCAGGTGCCAGACTATATCCAGCTTAAGAGAACGGATTGTCTCATCTTGCTTCAGCTGGCGGCTGACTTGTGGTCCTGAGGAGACACCCGAAGAAGTCAGGGCACCTTTCTGTACGTCCTCGCGGAGTTTGATTAATCGGGCAATCTCTTGCGGAGGAGGAACACGTACCATCTTCTTCAACTGTTCCAATACAACAATCTCGATTCCTATGAGGCTGCTTCGCTCTTTGGTGAGAAGTTGGAGGGATATCTTGTCGAGTTCGGAAGACTTGAGACCGCGGGAACGAAGCATACCCTTCACAGACTTCTCAAGGGTCTGCTCGATCTTGTCCAATGTTTTCAGCGAGCGGTCCATGTCCTCCAAATCACCCTTTTCCGCTGGGGTGCGCCCAACATCCTCAGGTGCTCCCGCGGTCAGTGCGCCGAACCCAGACACAAGGTCAGTTGGGCTGGCGATTCCTTTCGGTCTGAGTGCCGCTTTGACATCATTTGGGTTGAGGCCAAGCAAGTGCCCCAAGAGAAAGTACGCGTCATTTGGATTAGCTGCAATCTCCTCGGCAATTCGCTTCGCCAGAAAATCGCCGACTCGATTCTCGAATTCCTCAAGGGAAGTCGGGGTTTGAAATTCCCTCTCGATGGCATCAAGAGCTTCTAGACGAATCTGATGGGCTTTCCTCAGCGCTTGCAGCCCCTGTCCGCTCTTGGCGATATTCTGGGTTACTGCTCGGGCAATCTCCTCCCACTTGCTATTATCGATATCACCGGGGCTCAACGGGCCCTGAAGGTACGTAGTATGTCCCAGCAAACGTGTAATGCACCTAAGAAGAACAGCTGTTTCGGGTATCTCCGGCTCACGCTCCTTAAGCAGCTCCTCTCTGAGCGTCAGGGATGACTCTTTGAGCCCCGATGCCTTCTCATAGATCTCGTCTCTCCATATAGACCCCCAGCCTGTAACACCATTGATGAAATCGATATGATGGTTTGGCGAGTAGTCATTAGGAATTCTCTTGACATACGATTGCAGCAGCTTAGTGACTTCAATCCCTGCCTGAGGGTTTGACGAGTCAGGTCTCACGACTTCATCACAGAATTCAACTATGAATTCGCTGATGAGTCTTGCAACGTCCATCTCTTCTTTCTGTTTGTTACCCAAGAGCCCGCGTATCTCCAGTTCCAGAAGTCTCCGCGACTCAGCCGCTACCCGATCCTTCTGTTCGCCGGGAACGTTCTCAAAGGATTCATGTCCCCTCAGCCTCACGTCTTGATAGCTCGTGAGGTAATAAGCTGCAAAGAGGCAAACAATGTCTTCCAGAGGCAATCTCTGTTTCAGGAGCTCTGCGACAAACTGTCGATCGCGTGTGTTCCTCATATGAGAAGCGAGCGCTTCTCTCAGAAGGATTTCCTTTCCAGCTTCACTCATCTGACGAGTTCTGAGTATCCAAGAGCTTGACATTGAATCACCTCAGGAAATTGCTGCCGATTTGAACCATCATCTCGTCCTTCTTGTATTCGTAGCTCACGAGATAAATCAGGTCGGGTTCTTCAGGCGATTTAAGATAGACCCGTGAAGCACGCGGCAGCAGCTTTCCGATGCTTCGTATTGTTGACTCCAATAGGTACTCATGAAATCCGTCAGCGATATTGACGACCTGATCCCCCATCTGGTTCGCCGGTTGATCGCGCATGGAATTCAGTCGATCTATGAGAATACTCTGTAATGATTTTTCGTCTCTGCTTGCTGTCTCGATGTTGGCGGCAATCGTATCGCGCAGCTCATCAGCAACGAGAAGCTCTTCAGGCGCCTCTGGTTTCGTGGGCATCGACTTGGGCATCTGTACGGGATGCGCCCGCTCGATTCTAAGAACACGCTGCTCGAGGGTTTCAGGCGGTTCAGGAGGAGAACCTGGGACGGTAGACGGGTCATATGCCTGTTTCAATTGCTCATATTGAGCCGTCTCGCGAGCATAGTCAGCGCTTGCCTGCTTCAGGAGACCTTCTCTTGTTTCATTCTCATCCCGAATACGCACGTTCTCTGATTCTATCCGAGAACACGCTATCTCCCACTCCTCGACTTCGCGCTCGTATTCTGCTTGGAGCCTCTCGGCTTCAGATTTCACGCGTTGTAGGACTGACTCGGTGGAAGGGCCGGTACGGATGGCCTCGTGTAGATTCTGTGTTAGCGTAAGCAACCTCGGGGCTGTGCCCTTTCCCATGGCGGCTCCTTGCAGAGCATCGTTTACTATCTTTCTTGCTTCGCTCTTCCATTGCGCCGACTTACCTTCCTGCAGCTCGACTAGTCTGATGAATTCGGCCGACAATTTGGATTGCTCTGTTGTCGTCAAATCTGCGAGTTGAGTGATGAATCTCTTGCTGAGAAGGGTATCTGCAATATCCTGAAGCGTTTGTGTGACGAGAGTCTCAAGGTCAGAGAGTCGGACCAACAGTGCTTCTCCTAGTCGGTCGAGACCCTGTACGCCATCTCGCTCCTCGACCTTGTGTTTTGCCTCTATCTCGGAACGTGCGACCTGAACCATGTTCCTAAACTGAGCCATGTTCCGCGGATTATCCCGTGAGAATTCATCGACGATTTCTTGGACTATTGCTACCATGAGCTGGCCTGGGTTGCGCTCTGTCGTTCCTTCGCACGCCCGTCGGCCAAGAGCCGACTTGAACTTTGACAGAAGCTCATCATAGAGCATATTAAACAATACCAGATCTGTGGGGCTCAGACCCTTCTCAAGCATTTCCTGATGAAGACTGTGAAGCGAATTCATGATGCCTGCCCGTGCGAATGAAACGATGAGGAAACGATAGAGCTGCTCAGCAAAGTAGTCGCTGACTTTCCTAGCGTAGGTGAGGAAATATCCCGTCGCGCTCTTGAGTTGCCAAGCCTTGAACTCGACCTCACCCGGCAGGTCACCTCCGGCAGACTTCATCATGGCAGAGGTCATTTCATGCAGGAACCAAGTCACTACATCGCGAGTGGGGCTGGGTAACTTAACGATTAAGGATTCAACTGCAGTATCAAGACGCTCTTTGTGCTCGGCTAGACGAAGACTCGTACCAGAGGAAACATGCTGCTCTACGGCATCTCCAAGGATCCTAATCGCGTTCTTTGCAGTGCTTGTGAAATCGACAGCTTCCTTCGCTATGCTGTCCAGTTCGGCAAATCGCATATCGGTCCGGCCCAAGAACCGGACGAGCGCCGCCGTAAGCGCTCGAGCTATATCAGCCTCCTCGCCGCTGTAAGCATATCTGTTCATTTCCTTGAGAATCGCCCTTCCGATTTCGGGCACTTGAACGGACAGCGCTCTTACTGCGCTTGGGCTCAGGATTCGGTGTTTGAAGTGCTCCGTTAGCGCAGCATCATCAGCATCTGGAAGCAAGAATTCAGGACTTGAGCGTTCGGAGATGTTCACACCGGGAGGCATAGTCGTGAAATCCTTCCGATAGCTCTGCCTAATCACAAGTTCTACATCGACATCCTCAGGCTTGATCCTGAGCGTACTCCAAGACCCCTGAAACTGACGATCTAACATATCCAGGAACAGAGTCCGATTCAATCTGCCCGAGAACTTACGGAGGACGGCTAGACCTTCGTTTTCAACCCCGAGCCCGCTTGCCGATGTTGCCGCTTCTAGGTCAGCAAGCTTCTTTGAGATTAGCTCGACTCGTTCTTCGATATTGAAGGGATCCGCAATGCCCTTTTCCCAAGTTAGCATGGAAACATGTGAACTAACACCCCGGGCATACCCCCCAGCAACAACGAGCTGTTCAGGCAGTATCTCGGGTCCCGGCGTCCTTTCGAGGTCCCACTCCATAGACAGAAGTTCAAGCTCTTCAGAGGCCTTCAAAGGTGTGCTTACCGAGAGAATCAGTGGTGCCACATTTCCTGCAACAGCTTCAGAGTTGGCCTCCATCATGCTGCCCACACCGACCGCATCACCGATTGGATAGCCATGTCCGGTCGTGGAACCCAGAACCGATGCGGACGCCATTCGAATAGCCTCGATAGTACTTCCACTCACAGCCTTTGGCTTCCCCGTTCGACTCACGATTTAGCCTCCTGTGTTCACCTAGTCACCAAGGACACAGCTGATGCGCGACCTAGTGTGCACCCGCTGGACGAGTATCACAACAAATCAGAAGAGAAGCAGGTTTCTTTTGAACATAGCTCGGTTGTAAGGCACTCGGACCCTATCTTGGACTCCATACCCCGTCTGCGTTGACCCTGACCAGCCCAGCTCTCATCAGGTCACTTAGTGCAACTTGGATTGTCGTTGGAAGAAGAGAATTCAGTACCTCGGGAATCGGCACTGCCTTGCTTTGCGCCAAATCAAATGCGAGCTGTTCTATGTCGGCTTCACCTCTAGAGCCCAAGTGTTCTAGAAGCAAGTCGAGAAACTGGACAACTCCTTCCCTGATCTCGTCTAGTTGGGGCTTGGCATCGTCCAATACATGAGGCACGTCGTGGCTAGGAAGTATATAGTCAATCTCCATGGAAGAGAGACGCTCAATCGCTGAGAGCTTGGTTGTGAGACTGCCGCTGAGATCGACATAGAACCTCCGGGGCTCATTTGGGAAGTTGTTCAGCTCATCGCCCGAGAAGAGTATCTTTCTGTCGGGGTCGAAGAACATACAGTGCCCTGCTGAGTGGCCCCCGGTATGAATCACCTTGAGAGAAACCGCGCCCACATCTATCTGATCGCCTTGGCTCAGAATACGGTCAGGTTTCTGCCCGGCATAGTTTACCCGGAGAGGGCTTCGGTCAACCTTCATAGCAAGACGTCCCGCGAAATTCAATCTAAGCCGTTCTCGAGGAAACGTCTCAGGTCTCTCGAGAAGCTCCTTGTCCCCGCTGTGAATCATTACCGGGGCGCCGGTTGCTCTTCGCAGCCTAGAGACACCTCCAATGTGATCAGGGTGACCGTGAGTGCACAAGATGCCTACAACACAGCGCTTTGGTTTCATTCCAAGGGAGTCGATTGCCTTCAGAATGTCTTCCCCTGGGTCCCCCACAGTACCCGGATCAATAACGAGAACTTCCTCACCTTCTACGACCAAGTAGCTTGAGATGAAGCCAAATTCCGGAGCGAACTTCCCTCTTACGGAGTGGACGCCAGGGGTTATCTCTGAGAAGAGCATGCTCAAGCATTGAGGGACGGTTAGGGCCCTTATGACGCTATCGACTGTTCGTTCCTGAGACGTATTTTGGTTGAATCGTTTGCAGTGACTCAGGTCAGGCGGAAATCGATTCACGCTAATCTGGACCGTGTCGCGACCTGCAAGAAGGCCTAGCTGATTAAAGAGATACGGCGCCAATCTTGGGAGCAAGCATTAAATGCCCATATCTACGCAGTTTTTGTTCAGAGGATTCTAGAATGCCGAACTGGAGGATTATATTCGAGGAGATGAAGAGCAGCGGGCAGGTCTTCACCGTTTACCTGCGTTATATGCAGAAAGATACACTAGCCAAGATACCGAACGTGCGCGTGAGCGAGGTCTATGATGACTACGTCAAGCTCGAGAACCCGTCCGGATACGGCATTCTCGGGTATGAGGATGTACTTTACCTTTCGATTGCTCGCCCAGGCGCCTAGGCTGGTTTGTCATAGAATCAGGCAGAGGCCTCATCGGTAACTCTCTGCTGACCAATCGAGGCGTGTCAAGACCGGGACACCAATCCCGGCATTATCTCCGTATTAGCTAGTGAAGGAGTTAGAAAAGAAAGAGAGGGGGTCAGGAACGTCAATTCCTAACCCAAAGGTTGTTACTTTCCGCGTCTGCGTATCAGTAGCATCAACACAACGCCCGCTACGAATCCAC
Source organism: Candidatus Thorarchaeota archaeon (assembly GCA_003345555.1). Lineage (GTDB taxonomy): Archaea > Asgardarchaeota > Thorarchaeia > Thorarchaeales > Thorarchaeaceae > OWC5. The sequence continues at coordinate 42,976 of PRDJ01000039.1, read as the reverse complement.
CTGCCAAGAAACCCACATCAAGCGTACTGATTGGCGGCGTCTGTGTAGTGGTCTGAGCAACGACATCGACTTCAACCCAGAGCATTCCAGTCGTGGTTCCATCGATCATGCCCGTGACCTCTATCACCGCACGCATGCCAGCCTTTGCGGATGAAGGCACTTGGATAGTGAGGTTCAGTAGCGTAGACTTGCCCGGTCCTACAGAAACGCCGTTGGGTTTGACAACTGCAGTCCAGCCATCTGGAACACCGGACAATGACACGCTCAGCGTGCCAGTCGCATTCAGGAAGTTGGTGGCCCAGACTGGCAGGTAGAGTGTAGTGGGGACACCTGCAAGGACGCTGAATATCTCGAAGTTCCGATAGGCAACGTTGTCATACAGGTTGATGTCGCCTGAAGTATACACTTGGACGCCTATGCAGAAGTGGTCGGGCACTGTTGAGTTGATTGTCCACTCCACATACACGTCTGTAGAGAGACTGGGTGCCAATGATGCTATCGTCGTACTACCTATCGGGAACCACACAGTAACCGATGGCGTAGATGGCGGCAATGGGACGAACTCCGCAAACGCCACGGACATGTTGTGGTAATAGAACTTCACATTGATGTTGGTGGCTGCAGAGAAGCCCAAGTTCGCCACACGAGCGTACAGATGGTTCACAACGCCTCTCTCAGGGATGTCATGGTGTGCAGAGCTAAATCCGTTGCTGGGTGCGTCAATCCATATCTCGGCTCCGGGCTCAGCAGTCCAACGAATGGAGCCAGGATTCGGAGGAGGATACTGTGGCGGAATGGATGGTGCTGCCCGAACGTCCACAAAGGTGCCAGTGAAAAGCTCACCGACCTTCCCGCCCGTAAACTCCGTGAACCATACGTGCGTCGCATAGGGTGGCATGCCGAAGCGTGGCACAGTGAGGTAGAGCGGGTGGGAATTAGTTGTCGGAACCATGAACTCAAGTGTCTTGTTGGTCGAAGGAGTTATCATTCCGATTTGATTCCCTGTGTATTCGGCGTACCATGCGCTATCGTTGGTATCGGTGTCAATTCCCCAGGGCCCCGATGGTGAGGAAGGAACGTTCCATACGTTCAACGGATCACCTATGACCTGAGGGGGAGTCGTGTATTCCGCGGCTCTTACTGGAGTAATGTGAATGGGGATATTTACCGAGTTGGGGGCAACAACATTCATGTCATCCTCCAGTGTTGTTCCCATTGAGGTTATGCTTCCTGTCTTCTTGTAATTGCTGCCAGTGAGCTGCTCATTCACAAAGTCACTTGCAGGTTGACTAACCCATACGTCTTGCTTGCTATCTAGGACAAGCGCCAAGCTAGAGCCACCAGGCACGAGTGGGAAGACCGAGGCACCTGCTCCAGGGTTCATGAACTGAACCCTGTAGAGAAAGTCAAGACGGAAGTCCGTCATGTAGAATCTCGGCCCATTTGGCTTCATTTCGGCAAGACTCACAGGTAGTGGCCCGCCTGTGTCACCCATGACTATCAAGTTGTAGATGATTAGCGCATTATTGGGTGGAATTAACTCACAGAACCTAGATGAATTGAGCCCAGTGAACCAGATGTGACCGGTTGCCGGGTCCATAAGCAGATCCCATGGATGAATGTTCAGGTTCCTTGGGATAGTCCAATCCCTGAGCAGATTGGTTGTCCAATTGAGGCAGCTAATCTGCATGCTGACGTAGTCGGTGAACCACACGGAGGTATGAGCATCATCAACGATGATGTGTGCAGGACCGCGTGTCATGTTCAAAAAGAGAGGCAGTTGCCACTTCAAAGCTGTAGTAGACGTTTGGTTGATTGCTGTCGCCGGTGTCAGACGATAAACCCTGTTGTTGAAGATGTCTGTGAACCAGATGAAACCATTGGCATCGTACGTTATGGCCGTCGGATAGCTCGGACCTGCTGATGGCACGTAGGTGGTGGCCGGACTACCTGCGGGTAGTAAGTATTCCCGCATCAGAGCACTTGATCCGGACCAATCAGCAAGCGCACGATAGCCAATTGGCTCAGCGATGGTTTGAGTGTTATTGTTTGATTGTGGGAGTGTTGTCTGTGCAAAGGCAGCAAACGAAGCAACCAAGAACACTACAAACAGCGATACTACTATGTTCTTGTTTGCCATAATCACATATCTCTCCCTGATGGCATGCTAAAAATGCCTGTTTACAGATACGAGCGCTTGTCTATATCCTATTCGGTCGGCGGGGAATGCCTACTCCCGTCGAACGCCAGTGCGAGTCCACTCAAGTGATAGCCTTTGCAGGGTCTCGTCTGTGGGGAGTCCGTTCTTCAGGTTCCATCCGCGCAGCTTGTAGTAGTCGTTCAGCATGGGCTCAAGATTCACTCTCTGTCCTCTCCCGGGACCTTCGGGCATCGGTTCTTCTGTGAATCTGGTGGGCAATCGATCGTCCTTCCTGTCAATGCCTTCTCGGGCATTGAACAGCCGCTTCAGCGTTACTTGACGCTCAGCAATCTTGTGCAACTCATCTGTAGACCCGAGTGAATCGACCCCCGTCACAACTGGCAGCACTTGCGCAAAATCATCAAGCCAGAAGATTGGAGGCCATGACACCGAATACCAACAGACAATCATCGAGTCCCTGATGCAGTACACATTCTCAGTCTCTACGACAGCAGCAGCCTTGTACTTCTCTGTGTAGGGATCAACTATCTCCGGCAGCTTGTCGCGACCCCATCTCTTGGCAGCCACTTCCTGATATCCAAGCTGATCGACGGTCACGAGACTCCGAAGGTGGTCGGCCCCGCGGGCCGCAGTGGCATGAGACAGGCCTATGCTCCGGTGAGTTCGACCGTCTTGGCCTGACATCTCGAGCCCCTTAACGTGGATTGCGTACTTGTCGCTTCCATGACCGATGCTCTTGGCCGCCGCTCTGCTTCCTTCTGCCAACAGCTTGCCAATGCCCTCCTTCTTGGCTATCATCTCAAGCAGTCGCAGAGCCTGCTCACTGTTGCCCCATTCCAGTTTCATCCCATCCGCGATGCTTTCATCGATAGCGCCATTCTCAAACGCCTCGATTGCGAACGCGATTGTGGCTCCTGTGGAGATCATGTCAAGACCGAGTCCGTTGCATAATTGATTTGCTTTCAAAGCGGTCGGAAAGTCTGCGATACCTAACAGGCTACCAAATGACATCAGACCTTCATATTCAGGCCCTTCCCCAAACGTCCCGGCATACGGTCCCTCGCGAACGTAGTTGACCTTCTTGCAGCCTAGACTGCAGCCGAAACAAGCCCTATCTGAAATTGTGTACCTTGGTCGTATGTATTCGCCGCTGAGTTTCTCCCAGCCGTCGAACACACCAGTACGATGGTTGTATGTGGGCAGTTCCCCAATCGTCTGCTTAACTGAAGTCAGAATCCAGGTGCCCCACTTGTGCATCTCTCTGGCTTGACCGTTCTCCCGAACTCGCTTATGTGCGGCCTTCGCAAGTCTAACGAATTCATCGTGATCACTGACCTCGAGTGCCTTATGCCCTCTTACTGCGATGGCTTTCACCTTCTTCGAGCCCAGGACTGCGCCCATGCCAGTCCTTCCGGCCGCCCGTGCGTTGTTCACTATTACCGATGCGAATCTCACAAGGCGTTCCCCAGCCGGCCCGATGGCAGCCACTTGGGTGTCTGGATCTGAATGCCTTCCTTTGATGGCGGCTGTAGCCTCATTTGTCTTCAGACCCCATAACTCGGCTGCTTTCATCAGCTCGAGGTCCGAGTCCTCGATTGAAATGTAAACGGGCTCATCGGACCTACCCTCCACAACCAGAAGGTCGTATCCCGCATACTTGAGTTCAGGTCCGAGAAAGCCGCCGACATGACTCTCTCCCCATATCCCTGTCAGAGGCGCCTTCGATACAAATACAGTCCGACCGCTCATGGGCCACAACGTGCCAGTGACCGGGCCTGTGGCGATTATCAGCTTGTTGTCTTCGCCAAGTGGGTCTATTCTCGGCTTCAATTCCGAGAAGAGCATCCTTGCCGCGAAGCCATCTCCCCCTACATATTCGCGGACCCATTCTGACGGCAAGGGCTCCACATGAAAACTGCTATCGGTCAAGTTTACCCTCAGGATCTTCCCAGCATATCCTCCGACTTGCACGTTACTTCTCCCCATCGGTTTGTTCTGCTAACGCAGTCCGCTCTATCTCCTTGAGGTAGTGTATCATCTTACCATGCCGACCCCTGATGGTCGATTGAGAAATGGAGCCATATTGTATGGCACCTGTCGGACAGGCCTTGGCGCACTCAGGATCGCCTCCACAGTGGTCACACTTTATAATTCTCATTCGTGAGGTGTCCAGCTTAATCACACCGTTGACACATACCCCGGCACAGGACTTGCAGAGGATACACTTGTCCTCATCCAGATACGTCATTCTTGAGAGGGGGTCGCGCCGCATCGCATAGACGGGACAAATATCAACACAAGGAGCCTCATCACAGGGGCCACACACATTGGGAATGTCCATCCCTAAGTCGTCGTAACGGACTATCTTGAGACGGGCAAGAGCGGGGTTGAAGAGGCCCTCCTTCTTCGCACTGCAAGCTAGCTCGCAGATTCTACATCCAGTGCACTTGGTGTAATCGACAGTCAGTTGTGCAGGCAGGTCTAACACCTCACTATGATTCGAAGTTCAAGCCATGGACAACGGATATAGATATGCATCAGGAGACGAATCAGACGCTCACAACCCAGCCATATTTGTCCTTTCCTTCGCCGCACTGTAGGGCAGTGAGTTCGTCATATAGCCTGCGGGTCAGGTCACCAGTCTTGCCACCGGACACAACGTATGATTTCCCTTGGTACAAAAGCTCTCCAATGGGAGCTATAGTGGCCGCAGTACCGGCGCCGAACAATTCCTTGACCTTTCCTGACTTCGTTCCGTCGGCAATCTCGTCAATGGAAACACGACGTTCGTTCACAGTTAGATTCCAGTCCTTCGCTATTCGAATCACAGAATGTCTCGTTATGCCAGGCAGTATCGTCCCATCCAGAGGCGGCGTGGCCAGCTCCTTGTCAAACTTGACAAACACATTCATGGTGCTTGTCTCTTCGACGTACTTACGTTCAATAGCATCCAGCCACAGTACTTGGGAACAACCTGCATCTGATGCCTCTTTGCCCCCCAAGAGACTGGCGGCGTAGTTGCCCATTGTCTTTGAAAACCCTACTCCTCCTCGCACAGCCCTAACATACTTGTCTGAAACCATGATTTTCAGCGGGTTAAAGCCTTCGGGAAAATACGGACCAACGGGTCCTACTATTATGTAGAACAAATACTCGAGAGATGCTCTAACGCCGAGTTTAGGCTCAACTGCAATCATCGTCGGTCTGATGTATAACGATGTGCCGGGCAGGTCGGGAATCCAGTCCCTTTCGGTTTTCACCAGCTCTTTCAGGCACCCAAGCACAAAATCAACGTCAACTTCTGGCATGACCATTCTCTTGGCTGAATCGTTCAAGCGCATGATGTTGTCCCGGGGGCGAAATAGATAGACCTTCCCTGCTCTGCGATATGCCTTCATCCCTTCGAATATGCCTTGCCCATAGTGTAGGCACATTGCAGCCGGGTCGAGCGACAGCGGTTGGTAGGGTCCAATCTGAGGGTCTGACCATTCTGAATTCCGATAACGCATTGTGAACATATGATCTGTGAAGGTTGATCCAAAAGGAAGCTTGAGAGGATCTTTGGGCTTTGGCTTCCTCCTTACGGGCGGGACAAGTTCTACCTTCAGATTCATGTGCCTTCACGACGACCAAAGTCCTGCTGGCCCTCACGTTATAGTTTTCGGTGAAATGGTGTCGTGTTTCCCTCTAGCGAATACCATTCTGCATCACTTTCTTCGGAAAAAGCTTAAGTCGGTCCAATTGGTGAAGGCATTGTAGGACAACTATGTTGATAGACAAGGACGGATGTAGCTGATGAGTCATGGCCAAAGACCCCAAGGGGGCGGCGAAGACTACCTACAGCTAGACCCGAAAGAGGTTCTGACCCAGTTCAGTGTTGAGTGGACTGCCCTTCGTGCGTCATACGAGGAAGTCAAGGCAAAGCTCGAGCAAGTGCAGATGGATCTCACGAAACTCGATGAGAAGCTCGCGAGGAGAGAGATAACCGAGCAGGAGCATATTCAGCAGTATAAGGAGAAATGGCAGCTTTCAACACAGATAATCGAAGTGAAGAGAGAAGTTGAAGCCAGATTGTATGAGCTTCAGCAGCAGATCAGGACCGCAAACAAGAAGCTCAAAGAAAGGGAAGCAGAGAGAGTAAAACGCGAGCACATGGAAGAAGAACGAAGTAATGCCATGATTGAATGGATGTCACTGAAGCACGGCTTCGAACTCGTTATCAACAGGCGCAACGAGATAGCTGCTCAGATGGACAAGATTGAAGCTCAGCGAAGAACCGGCAAGATATCGGAAGCTGACTACCGATCCGCCCGCATGTCCCAAATCCGGCAACTCGCTGAGTTGAGAACTGTGGAGACCGACGTAAAGGCGCGGCTGGCAGAACTCCTCGAAGTCATAAGAAGATAGAAGAGGATGCATCCACGGGCTCGTTAGAATTGCAGTTCTGTTGCAGTCTGTTGTTTGCAGAATCTGAATCCCTTGAAGTGTTGTTCGATTCGAAGGCAGGTAGTGGCACAGGGCGCTGAGACCGCTTTCCGGGTCGAACAGATTTCGCACGAACGGGGGATAGCTGCGTGTGCATATCACATGAAGGATTCTACAAAACTCAAGCCATCTCCTGTACACAGTGTTTCCACGCGAATGGCGAGGAGTACCTAGGAAAGCGTTTAATACCAAATCGAACGGGTTCCACTATAAAGACCTCAGGACGGTTGACTATGTCAAATCCAGAATCTAATCCTTGGGAGAACGTTCTGACTCAGCTGCACCTTGCAGCTGAAGCGATTAAGCTAGACGAGAACATACTCAAGATTCTCGAGAAGCCGGATAAGATCCTGATAACCTATTTCCCAGTTATCATGGACGACGGCCATCTTGAAATGTTTGAAGGTTACAGGGTACAGCACTCACATCACCGAGGACCATGCAAGGGCGGAATCCGATATTCGCCCGACCTTAGCCTCGACGAAGTGAAAGCCTTGGCCGCATTGATGACTTGGAAGACTGCAGTGGTCAATATTCCATTCGGCGGGGCCAAAGGCGGTGTCGTGTGCGATCCGTGGAAGCTCAGCTCTGGTGAGCTAAAGAAATTGACTCGAAGATTCACTTACAGTCTGATCAACATGATTGGGCCAGAATCAGACATACCTGCTCCGGACGTGAACACGAACCCAGAGGTTATGTCGTGGATGCTGGACACATATTCCATGCTGACTGGTCACACCGAGCTTAGCGTCGTTACAGGCAAACCAGTGGAGATCGGTGGCAGTGTTGGCAGAACTGAGGCGACGGGAAGAGGGCTGTTCTATGTGATGGAGGAAGCCTTGAGACAGAAAGGTCGAAGCACTAGGGGGTTACAGCTTGCTGTGCAAGGCTTCGGCAACGTGGGCAGCTACTTTTGCAGATTCGCTCATCAAGGCGGCTTCAAAGTCGTAGCTGTAGCAGATGCCTTCGGTGGTGCCTACGATCCACACGGGCTCGATATCCCAAAGCTGGCCGACTATGCCGCAAAGCACCCGAAGAGGTCGGTTGAAGGTTTTCCAGGTGCGGACTCCATAACCAACAAAGAGCTCTTCGGACTGGATGTGCCCATTATTGCGCCATGCGCTATGGGCGACGCAATTACAGAGGACAATGCGGATTCCATTCAGGCATCCCTGATAGTTGAAGGGGCCAACGGTCCCACTACTCCGGAAGCCGATGCTATTCTGGCAGAAAAAGGAACGACAGTAGTTCCGGACGTACTTGCAAACGCAGGCGGTGTTACTGTGTCCTACTTCGAATGGGTTCAGGGATTGCAGCACTTCTTCTGGAGTGAGCAGCAGGTTAGCCAGGCGCTTCGAGACATCCTAGTCAAGTCATTTGACGAAGTCAATAAGACTGCAATGGAGTTCAACATCAAGACTCTTCGAACTGCTGCGCTCGCACTGGCGGTAAAAAGAGTCGCTAGGGCGATAGAGCTCAGAGGCATATTCCCATAGTAGTGTAGTTGTTATTTGTCTGACCGAAGGAGGGACCTCCTCACGAGGACTCCTTCGGCCCATCTTAATGCAATTTGGCCAGTGATTAGTGAGAATGTTGGAGACATCATGCGCAACTCGTGCCTCCTCGTTCGAGGCACTGATTTTTGCTGGTGCACGTGCTCACCCTAGTGCCACTTATTCTCCAGTGTTTCCACCGCATGATCCATGCCGATGTGTAAAAGAAGTGGAGGACCATCCTGATGGATAGTCCTCCGAGTACCCTATGGAACTCTATGGAAACAGACCACGCGTCTCCATAACTGATGCTATTCTGCCCACGGCCAGCATGAATGCTGCCGTTCTCATGTGGACGTTTTCCTTCTTGGCAATGTCATAGACTTCATGAAATGCCTTCACCATGCGTGCCTCGAGTTTAACATTAACTTCCTGTTCAGTCCAATACTCGCGCCGTAGGTTCTGAAGCCATTCGAAGTAAGAGACCGTCACTCCTCCGGCATTGGCCAAGATGTCAGGAACAAGGAAGGTTCCATTTCTGTATAGAACTTCATCAGCTTCGGGTGTGGTGGGACCATTTGCGCCCTCAATGATAATCTTCGCATTCACTGATTCTACGTTAGTCGATGTAATCTCATTTTCCAGAGCGCAGGGGAACAGAAAATCGACATCCAGTTCGACCACTTTGTCAATGGGAATCTCTTTCGATCCAGGGTAACCCTTGACCGTGCCAGTCCTTGCCTTGAAATCACCGACTTTTCGAGCATCCAAACCATCTGGATTGTAGATAGCGCCTTGGGAGTCGCTACAAGCGACAACTCTCATGCGAAGTTCTTGAGCAAGCCATGCCGAATTGTAGCCAACGTTTCCGTATCCAGTTACTGCCACAGTGGCGCCCTGAAGCTTTGCTCCGGTCACCTTGGCTGCCTCTCTGGCACATATCACAACACCACGAGAAGTGGCTTCGTTTCGACCGAGGGATCCCCCAAGGGAGATGGGCTTACCTGTCACAACTGCGGGCTCAGCGATGCCCATAGTAGCGCTATAGGTATCCATTATCCAAGCCATCGTCTGCGGGTTCGTGTTCACATCGGGAGCAGGGATATCCTTCAGTGGTCCGATGATAGAGCTAATCTCGGCGGTGAATCTGCGGGTCAGCCTCTCAAGCTCGGCGCTGCTCATCTCTTTGGGGTTGCATATGATTCCGCCTTTTCCTCCACCGTATGGAATGTCCATTACTGCTGTTTTCATTGACATCCAAGTAGCGAGTGCCTTCACCTCATCCATGTTTACTCCTGGACCGTACCGGATGCCACCTTTGAAGGGACCGCGCGCATCATTGTGTTGGACTCTGTAACCGCGGAAGACCCGCAACTGACCGTTGTCCATCCTTATGGGAACTGCCACTTCCAAGACGCGTTTGGGTTGTTTTATGATTTCAATTATGCCCGGATCGACCTTTAATCGCTTCGCGACGATGTCAATCTGGTGCTGAGCGATTTCGAACGGGTTGTTAGCCATGCTGCCGTGTGTTTCCTCTTCCAAGTTGATATTCCTCCCTTGAGAAGTGATAAGGAAGCCATCCGCGGCTTGAAGCTCCACCTATTAAAGATGCACGGTCAAATAGCAACCGTGGACAATCAGGACCCTGTTTTTACGAGCTTCTTGCACCCAAGAGCATTTCTGATTCCAAATGCAGCAATCTTGGCTCAGACTGATGGACTGATATGTCATTCTGGCGGTCTCGTGCAATCGTGTCCGAGCACAGAGCATACGGCCACTATCGATGAAGGCCAAAGGACTTCAGTGTGGCTTTATTTCTCGCGAGCTCACGCTGGAAGACTAGTTCTCCGCATGAACCCTCGAATGCGATGATCTAGTGTCTTGGTTCAAGAAGCTCCCTGAACTTTCTTCCTTTATACATCTCCATTTTCTTCCGGATGAACATCAGAGCAACGATATTGTAGTTGAAGGAGATGGTCATGCGGGGTGTCAGGTATGTAACGCTGGCACCACCAAATGCCCCAGGGAATCTCTCCCTGTATCCTTCGTCCCATTGAAGATAGTCGCCTATGCTCTCGTGGTTTCCGAGTATTAGGAGATTGTACCTTCCTTGCACGGTCCTGAGAGCCATGGGAACATGCGGGTCGACAACAATCTCGCGCACGATTTTCTCCCACTGTTTCTTCACCTCTACCAGCGACAGTGTCAGTATGTAGTCAGGAGGGACGAAGTAGTTGGGAAAATTGCACACCGGGCGGGAGATGTATTCTTCCTCCATCATCGACGCAATTCGCTTCTCGACAGTCTTTCGATGCAATCCCGTCTTCTGACACAAATGTGCTTCATTGATCTTGAGACCCACACCGGAAGTAAGGCACTTCAGTATCTCGAAATCAAGGTCTGCGAGACTAAGTCCGTTCAGATGCTGAGAGTTGTTATGGTGAGCCTCCTTCATCATAAGACTCAACCCAGAAGAGGGTTCATGTTTGATTGTCAGTTCGTTAGAGTGATAGAATGAACTAGATAGAAATGAGGCCATCTCTTCGGGAATGTCATACTCAGTTCTCATGATTGAGGGAAGGGACTCCCTCCACCGGAGATAGCTCGTCAAGTCCTGGTGGTATACGAACAGCAGGGTGTTGAAGTCTGATTGCCTAGTTCTGAAAGCCGCGAATATATACGGGTCTTCCTTAATCCATTTCTCAAATCGAGCGTCATCTGGAGCTTCAAGGTATAGAATCACGAACAGAGGGTAGACCCTGCCCAAGCCGATGAACGGAACATGTGGGACATCTAGGACTCCGTGGTCCATGAGGTCTTGAACCCTGCCTGCAATTGTGTGCCTATGATGACCTAGAACCCGAGAAAGTTCGCTAAGATTGACACCAACCGCTTGTCCCGATACCAATTCCTCAAGAATAGTGAGATTGCTCTTGTCGGATAGAAGATCTGGCACACAGATGGGACCAATGTGACATAATTAATACTTTTGTGTGAATGCAATACCAAAAATGCCAGCGGTAGGCAAGCCCACTATAAGTGTACTTTCTGCACATAACGTCTGGATGAATGGTATGCAAATGCACTTTCCAAGCCACTTTGGTACATTCTTTGGCACTGGTCTCCGGTCGGGGGTCCACCGGAGTTAAGTGTACTCCACTCGGCGAGAAAGGCACGAGCTTCAACAAAGAAGCCAGAAGAGCGATGAAGAATGGCAACATTGAAGGATGCATCGACAGAAGTTCAATCGCAGCAGATGGCTATGCTCGAGCGAATGCTCGAGGATGTTAACGTTGCTGCTTTCAGTGACAAATGGGGCCCTGAGAAGGTCCTTCGTGTCTATGACCCGAACCTGGGTATGGAAGGGATGCTCATCATAGACAATACGGCACTGGGCCCAGGAAAGGGCGGCTTTAGAATCAGAGCAGGCCTAACGCCGCATGAAGTCTTCGGCCTAGCGAGGACAATGACCTGGAAATGCTCACTTGCGGGTCTTCCATTCGGAGGAGCCAAAGGCGGCATTAATGCAGATCCATATTCAATTGACAAGCTGTCCTATGTCAGGTCATTCGCAAGAGCTGTATCAGCTCACGTGCCAGACGAATGGGTTTCTGCCCCTGACATGAACGTAGGTGAAGAAGAAATCGCAGCATTTGTCGAAGTCATTGGCGACAAGAAGGCTGCAACTGGAAAGCCTGAGAGAATGGGAGGAATTCCTCATGAACTTGGAACGACGGGTTTCGGACTTGGGGTCGGTATAGAGACAACGCTAGGCATACTCTCTGAGTTTGTCCCGGTCCAAAAGACAGTCGATGGTCTCACAGTCGCAATCCATGGATTTGGCAATGTGGGATCGGAAGTGGCTAAGTATCTCGTTCGCAAGGGTGCAAAAATCGTAGCCATAGGAGACTTCTGGGGAGGAGCTTACAGTGCCAAAGGCATTGACATTGACGTAGCAATGAAGCATGCGTACGCAACAGATGAGGCACACTCCTGTAAACACTGCAAGGGAGCCAAAGAGATTGGCAGAGACGAGGTTCTCGAAGTAGAATGTGATGTGCTGATTCCGGCTGCGGTTGGAAATGTCATCACGGACCGCAATGCAAGCAAGATCAGAGCAGGGCTCATAGTTGAAGGTGCAAACAACCCGACGACTCCAGCCGGAGAAGAGATACTCTTCAAGAAGGGCATTCTAATTCTGCCCGATATGCTTGCCAACTCTGGAGGCGTGATAGGCTCTTATGCTGAGTATCTTGGCAAGAGCATCGATGAAGCGTTCGCCATGATCGATTCCAAGATCAGGGAGAACACGAAGCTGGTGTTGACCAGCTCAATCAGCGGTGATGTCGTGATGCTTCCGAGGGCCGTTGCAATGATGATTGCAAAGGAAAGGGTCCAGAAAGCAATGGAACGACGCATCAACAAGGGGAGTCATTGATCAAGAACGAAATGAGGTGAAAGAATGGACAAGAAAATGATTACTGTACTACAAGCGCTGGATATGGCTAAGGGATCCTGCCCACTGGGTTTCGTGTCATTGCATACGAATATTGCAGAACCGTTGCCGATTCTTGAGTCTCTCGAGAAGGCAGGGCTTGCTCGACGTGTCGAGTCCAGGGATTGGTCTCTGACAGGCGGTCCTCGATTCGAGATTACCGAGAAAGCGCGCAAGCAACTAAAGGAAATGGAGTCTGCAAGTCCCAAGGTCTCACTCAGCGTTGTTGAAGAGGCCCTGACTCATCACTAGGCAGATGGTGCCTGGCGAAAGGGGACGGAATCCGGATCTAGATTAACCAAAGACGTGCGGGCCCCCGTGAATATCGCATTGCCGACACGGAGGACACCCACGTCACACTATTTCTCCCTAAGGCGCTGGCAATCTCGTTATTGAGGTACCCTTGAAGCTATCTCTTGAAAGGCTCACCGTGGTCAGCACGCCCGTAGACCCTTCTTTCAGGCTCCTTCGAAGTCAAGCGATCCACCACTGGGAGAACACGAGACATCTTTACATCGCACTCATCGCAGACCAGCGCGTGTGTCTCTTTGATTCCCACTATTCTTCCACACGATATGCAGGTCCAGAGGCCCCCTTGGTAAAGCTTGGTCTTTCGAAACACAGACCGGGCTATCGGAACAAGGGACTCCGGACAGTCCGTGGCAACTCCCCGAATCCCGTCCTTCGACCACTCACACACAAGTGAAACGAGTGTTGTAAGGAGCTCAATGACCCTAGTGGTGTCCTCATCCACTGCGACACTCCGTTCACTCTTATTGTGCTGGGGAGCGTCTGGAATAGCCGATAGTAACTCAAGAAAAGCAAAAAAAGCGGGAGGAGGAAGAGCGTCCTTTGCATCTGATTCCACCATTCGTGCCAGAACTGCAGACATCATTAGGGTCTGCGAATAATCTCGACGCAGTATTCTCAATGCCTCATCCACTATTGATACGGGGTTTAAACGGTACTGCTCAGGATTCAGCCCGATCTGTTCAACGATGATTCCCACCGACTGGAGAAAGCCCCTGCCCTTGCTCATGTCTCGATTGACCCGCTTAGCTACCTCTGGGTAGTCTAGGCCCGAATCCTGGGCAATCTTTCGCAACAGATCACGGGCTGTGAGAATCACTAAGAGCACGTACCTTTTCTATTATGCTTCCTTCGCCACACAATTCATTTTAGGTTGTCGTACATGTCATATCAATGTCAAAGAACAAGAATTCCAAACAGAATGGCCCCGACCTTTCCCAGCTTGGGAAGGGGACAACTCTATTAGAGGGCCGTTCCTCGCGGCCTGACGAACATGAAGGAATACGACGTAGTCCTTGCCAGTGGTGCTGAACACCTTAGAGAGGGTTTTGAGAAGCATGGATATCGTGTTTTCAAATGCGCGATGAACTATGATGGCCGACGGATGTTTCCCAATGCGGACGTATACGCGCGCATTCCGGATGTCGAAATGCTATCCGATCGTAAGGTTATCGTTATTCAGAGTTGTACTGGATCCAGTCGAACTGACAAGGAAGTGTTTACCACATCTGACCGAGTGGTGGAGCTACTTCTGATACTCGACATTCTTGCAAAACCCTGTCGTGTAGAGGAAGTGGGTCATAAGCAGTACCAATGCGAGCCAATCGTGTCCCCTTCTCACGTTGAGGTCGTCCTCACTTTTCAACCGTTCGCTCTCCAAGACAAAGCATTCAAGACGGGCGAAGCAATATCATGCAAATGGGCGGCAGAGCAGATAGCAAGGGCATGCAACAAAGTGTGGGTCGTCAATCCGCATGCAAACCCGAATCTTCCATGGGTGAAAGCAGTCGCAGCTAAAGGTGTTTACGAAGAAATCGATATCATGCCGGACCTAATCAAGTTCGCAGCTGCGAAGTTTGGGTTTGATAAGTACTCTATCGTCACCCCTGACGAGGGAGGTCAAGAGCGATTCGCAGTAGAGGGCTTCGGAAAGAAGCGCGACAACTCCTATTCGGTGCAGCTTTCAGGAGATGTGAGCGTCAAAGGTAAGAAGGTCATTCTGATTGACGACTTAACGAAGAGCGGCACAACTTTGCTGAAAGCAGCCGAGAGACTCAAGGCTCAGGGCGCATCTGATGTGGGACTGGCTGTGGTTCACGTGATGCCACTCGCGGACAAGGGTGAACAGCTTCTTGAGAACCTCGTCGATAAGAGTCGGGGACGCATAGTGACATCCAACACAATACATACGCACGTGTTCTGCGAGCGAAGACCAGAGAGCACATACAACGTCGTTGATTCGCTAGTGAAGACAATCTAGCGATGTAATTTGACGCTGATTACCGACAACACATAATTACCCGAGTGTGCACTGGCGGCCTGTCAGAGGTTAGTGGTATGGTCCGTCAGATATGTATGAGCTTTGCGAATTCCGTGGTCGGTGGCAGGCCCAAGAGCGAGCCGAACCACATCGCCACTTCTCTCGGGTTTATGCTAGCGGATTCTTATGGTGCCGGGAAGAGAATCGCGATTCTCGCCCCAGTCTCAATCCCATTCTGGATAGTTCAGGTGTCAAGCACGAGCTCGATACTGCTCTCTGAAATGAGTGACAGAACCACCGCCCTTGAGTTCACCGAGAATACAGCGACCGGATCTCTGAGGAAGTCGTTAGGTGAGGTCCCTGAGCCAAGAGATATCCCTCCAGCTGTCGAGCAAGCATTGACATACCTAGGCAGTGTTGAACGCAAAGCGGATTACGTCAGGCACCTCGAAAAACCAGATGCGGTCGTGAGTACAGCAAGTTGGTTTGAAGAGACCGAACCAACATACAGACCTAACAGACCTGATTCCAGACTCGACTCGCAAGGAGCACTCAGTATAAGCCAGCAATTTCAACATATCATAGAATCACGAGACAACAGAATAGCGGCCTGCCAGGAACTCCAGAGGCTTGCCGAGGAAAGAATCGCCTCGCGAGGCGAGACTCTGTCCGACACTGTGAAGACGGAGAAGGAACGATGGAGGAGGCGATCACAATCACTGGAGGATATCGTCAATCTTGAATCGGCAGAAATGGCAGAGAAGAAGAGAGATGCTCTCTCCGACATTGAAACGAAGTACAGAATCGGTCTACGCGCCCTTACTGCAGAGTTCGCAAGAGAAAGCACGGCGTTGGAGCAGTTCTTTGTTCAGATACTTGACAAGATAAGAGAGAGCCGCATCGTCATTGGACAAAAGGGAGAAGACATAGACGGGGCGATCGATGAATTCGATAGTCTTGTCGGTTTCCTTTCAGGGCATATCAGTCAATACACAGAGAGCATAGACGATGTAAAAGCGAAGGCGACACAAACCCTCGAGAAGGTGGCCGTTCTCACTCGGACAATAGACGGGGAAAAGGCAAAGATAGCAGAATCGCTGGACTCTCAGATTAGAGAACACCAGCATCGAATCGTCGAGTTCGATATGGAGCACACTGAACACGAGAACGAGCTCGATGAGATTCTGGATGCGGCCACAGAATCTGTTGGTGCACTGAAGAGAGCAATTGGACAGCGCATCGATGAACTAAGAACCGAGGCGCTGAACCTCGCTGCGTTTGAATTCGAAAGCAACAGAATCAGGGATTTAGCTCCCTTGACCCATCTCGACATCGAAGTGTTTGTTGCCATATATGATGCTGGAGAGACGAAGGTCTTCACGCCTTCGATGCTGCCCTCAGAGAGGTTTTCTGTTCCACTCAAAGAGGTCCCGGTTGACCGAAACCTTGACGGATATCTCCAAACCATGATCTCTGACCTTTCCGGAACCATCTCGGCATTCAGGAACAGCCTCCAGAAAACATGTCTCGAAGGCAACATGCTCCTTGCTGGAGGAGCTCGGGCGCAAATGGAGTCGGGTTTGGATCAAATCGATGCAAGGCAGTTGTTGAAAGAAGGGGTCAAGGAACATGTTATCGCAGAGTGGGACAGATATGCTGGAAAATGTCCCAAGTGTGGAAGCGAAGTACCGGGTGCCAGCAAATCCTGTCCGAAATGCGGATTGAAGCTGACCTAGGTCTGCTCTGCCTCAGACTGGCCTTTGGACGTAGCCACCCAGGTCTTGGAGGTGAATCTTTCCACTAGCCCTCTGCTCTCAAGGCTTACAAGCGCAGCGACTATCTGGTTCTGATCACACGCAACATGACGTGCAGTAAGTGTTCTTGCGATAGCCGAGGGTCTATGACTGTCTTTCTTGACAAGACTCAGAACCTTTTGTTCAAGATCTGTAAGATCGCTGCTCATAGTCATCACTTCTGGGCGGCCTCTGATTAGCACTTTTAACTATGTCGATGAATTCCTCGGCAGCACGCGTCTCACGATCAATGCCAAAGGAGAGTCCCGGAGAAACGCTTTTTATTAGAATTGCACGGCGGCCCACTCGTTGGTGATTGGGTGACCCGTGAACCTGAGTATCACATAGCCATCGCGCCCGGTGAGATTCCGCCGTTAGTACTTCTGCCGGGGGATCCGGATAGAGCCCGTTTAATCGCAGAGGGATTCTTCAAGGATTCACAGGAGATTGCCCGGCACAGGGAGTACTGGAGCTACAGGGGTAAGTATGAAGGAGTCTCTGTTGGCGTATGTTCAACGGGTATCGGATGCCCATCAGCCGCGATTGCCCTAGAGGAGCTGATTAAGGTCGGCTGTACAACATTCATACGAGTTGGTACTGCGGGTGCTATTGAGCCCTCTCTCAAGGCCGGGGACCTCGTCATATTCACAGGAGCAGTCCGAGACGAAGGAACATCCAGACAATACGCCCCAATCGAGTTCCCTGCCGTCGCTGATCCCGGAATTGTGAGAGCACTGGCTGACTCTGCAAAGGCAAGAGGAGTGAAATATCGGATGGGGATTGGACATACCAAAGATGCATTCTACAGCGAATTCCCGGAGATGGTCACAGACCCAGAACGGATGCGCAACTACTGGCAGACGCTCCGTAGGGCGAATGTCATCGCCACAGAAATGGAATCTGCTGCACTTTTTGTTCTGGGTCAGGTCAGGCAAGTCAGAGTCGGCACTGCATGTGTGATAGTGGGGGAATCGATTGACAAGGAAGCGAAAATCGTGGGAAAGCCTAAGATAGACAACCTCACGCTCGTAGCTCTTGATGCACTGAAGAAAATGGCGAATCGCTAGGTGGGGCTTCTGCTTCTCTGGAAACTAGGTTCAACCTCGTACGAATAGGCCGCCCTCGTTCTCATATGACAAGTAACCGTCTGACACTGTCTGGCAGCATGCCGCATTGCCTCCTTAGAACGGCTAGGCACTGTGATTGCGTCGTTTCCTTATATGCCGCCAAACCACACCTTCTTCTGCGCAGCCACGTGAAGATTCTCAGCAGTCGTCCGGTCTAGTCCTGTCATGGCTACTAGCTGTTCCGGACTCGTTGAAACCAAGTCTGTCACTGTGGCAATGCCTGCCCCCATAATTGCCCTCACAATTGCATCTGATGCCCCAATCTCGTTCAGCAACGACTTGAGTTCGTTGACACTTCTCTCGTCAGGAACCGGAGCGGCGACTCCTGGCATCTCTGTCTCAATGGATTCTCCCTCGGGTGTTGGTTTCGCTTTTGGCGCAACAGGTTTTGCCTTTGGCGTCACAGGTTTCTCTTTCGGTGTCACAGGTTTCTCCTTCGGTGCGCGTGCCTCTCGGGACTCTGCCGGCAGACTATACCTTTCTATGAAGGAAGGTCGCAATAGTATTGCACCAAGTATAATCATGACAAGTAGCGATGGCGCGAGTATTACTGGACCGACATCCGCTCCTACAATCGTCCAGCCCTCTCCAAGAACAGGGATTGCGCTTTTGACCCCAGTCAAAAGAGTGGCAATCCACGAACCACCTGACAGTTCCGTCGAAATTGCGAACCATATGGGGGTGAATAGGGCCAAGCCTCCGACCTCGTATAGCATGACTTCTCTGAACATGGTTCTATTCGTGAAAAAGACAGCGAGGGGAGGCGCGACCAGTATGATTACACATATTCCTACCCAAATCAAGAAGAGGCCCCATAGCCCAGCCAATGCAACCGGATCTGTGACTCCGTAACCGGCTATCTTTAGGACTGCTATCTCCGCAAATATCACTGCTGGCAGCATGGCCCCGAAGAACAAGCCGTAAGCGTATCTCATGTATGAACTCGACCTCTTCATTTCGACGGTCCCTTTGTCAGGCCTTAAACATATCGCGCGGAGACTCCTTGTTCCGAATGAACATGGGCAGGATACTGATTACGCGCTAGAAGAGGGAGCTAGCGTGATTGGTTCCTTCCGGAGTACACATTCGGTTCGCAATGAGACCGTCTTGAGAATGCGCAACTTCGCCAACAACGACTTGTGTTAGGTGCGACGAACAGAGTACGTTGACGAGGTCAATGTAATCGGAGGCCCATGCTGTGAACATCATGAAGAAGGGGCGACTGACAAGTGGTGTCTCAGATGATTAGCTACGAGGAGTGAAGCTTCAAAATGGTGACCTCGCGACAATCTCATTGTCGTTATTCGTAGACATGCCTTCCTGGGATCCTCGAAGCCGACGATTCAGTCCCGGTTCTAGCGAAACTATCCGCGACTGCACTCATAGCACGATGATTTCACCCCGTTCTGAAGTTACGAGCAACATACGCTTATCTATCATTATACCATATTCATATTCTGTCTGGGACCAAGTTCTCTCCGCTTGAACTCTCTCTCCTCCAAGAGCAAAAAGTGCTCGATCCTCCTCCTTTCTCAGGCCCCAGGCAT
Organism: Candidatus Thorarchaeota archaeon; assembly: GCA_003345555.1. GTDB lineage: Archaea > Asgardarchaeota > Thorarchaeia > Thorarchaeales > Thorarchaeaceae > OWC5. The sequence continues at coordinate 23,582 of PRDJ01000039.1, read as the reverse complement.
TGACTCGGAGTAGCGTGAGCTGGTGTCACACAAGCCTCCAGCTTTGGCAAAGTTTTAAAGGGAGCCCCGGCGGGCCATCGCGAAGAGCAACAAAATGTCGACCCCCAAGAAATCAGCAGCTGGCACCGGGAGCCGCGTCGTAACAGAACTGGCCGACATCATCATGTCGATTGTGTTGCTTCTTATCATCTGTCTTCCACTTGTCTTTGTAGTTCCTATGTGGATTCAGTATACCCTGCTTCGAGTTCCCGCGTCCAATCTCGCCTTGAACCCTCTTTCGTTGTTCGGGTACCTCGGAGCCGTCGCGGTCATGCTTGGGTTATCTGCAGCAAGCATCTTGATCGGCTATGTGTATGTTATCAAGACCAAACCGAAGACAGTGCCTCGAGAGAAGAAGAAGGCAATGGCTGCGATGGAAGAGGAGCCCGAGATTGAAGCCGAGACCATTGCCGAGGAGAAAGAGGCAGCCCGCGAGCCTGCAGAAGCCGAAGAACAATCTGGAGCTTCTGAGCTAGACGAGGAAAACGAGGAGACAGAGAACTGAGCCCATTCGGCAAGACGAGTTCGGACTGAGCAAGGACTTCATCAGGCTTAGTAGCGCGATAATACTGACACCCAGCAGGCGCAGGTACATCACCGACCACCCTGAAACAGACGAAGTATCTCTCGAGCCAACTCCTTCGTTGACGCGGCAACAAAGCTCATTCTGCAATCGATGCGTAGTGGTAGCAACAAACGACTGCCATTTGCAGCGATCACAAACCCACCGGCTTCACAGACTATATGTGTACCTGACACATGGACGATGGGAAGAATATCCCTAAGGTCAACCATTGCATCAAGAACGCCACAAGCCGTCCAACAGAGGTCGAGCAGATTGCTACCTGCTCTCCGCATGTCCTTCACGTGCCCCAACACACGGAGCGAACCTGATGCGAAGTCTCCCAGCCAAGACGCCTTTGTATCGTAAGACACGACTGACTCTTCAACATGTTTTGGACTAGCCACACTGACAGACTTCCCGTTTCGCCTCACTCCTTTCCCAGTGACCGCAACGTAGACGTCCTTGGTGAAATACGAACTGATTACACTGGTCTCAATTCGATCAGTGGTCATCTGATCGGAGAATGGTATGACGGATATTCCTCCACAACACAAGGGGAGTCCTCGTTCGAAGTTTGCCGAGCCATCAAGAGGATCAACGACAGCCAAGAACTCGGGCAGGCTTTCTGCCTCTATCAATCCTCTTTCTTCGGTCAAGATGTTAAAGCCTAATCCCGACTCATGCAATACTCTGATTATTTCATCTTCTGCCAATATGTCTGCCGCAAGAGTCACGTCGCCGAAAGGGTTGAGACTATCTGTAGACTCAGCCGCGCGCTGCAAGTTCTCAAGTACTGCCTTTCTTGAATATTCCAAGGCAGCTTTCAGGATTTTGGCTATTGTCATGCTGAGACCTCTGTTCTCCGAATCAGGTACGATTCTTTCGACGAAGGGCGGATGTGCAATCGTTTAAATGTGTCAGCTGAGGACCTCAGCTGGTTACGATAGGAACGGTGCACGCAATGGGCTTTCTGAGCGGCAAGAAAAAAGTGGACACCGAACGAGGAATCCTCGAAATCAAAGGAACCATGAATGCCCTGACCCTTAGGACTCGCAGGCTCGAAACGCGAATGCAGGAAGAGCGAAAATCTGCGAAAGAGGCTATGGCCGGGGGTGAAAAGTCGTTGGCCCGGTCGCACCTGTCAATCATGCTTGATTTGGACAACCGCAGGGCCAGATATCGTCAGCAATTCCTCACGCTTGAGACAGCGCTCATGAACATCGAGGAGGCAAAAGACCAGACTGATGTCTTGGGAGCGTTCAAGATAGCGAATGATGCACTCTCAAAAGCGCAGGCCATGCTCAGCCCGGTTGAGATACAGATGCAGCTGGATAAACTCACACAATCGTTCGAACAAATATCTGAGGCAGGCGAACTGCTCTCTGAAGACCTCTCCACGAGTGGAACCACAGTCGAGATGGAAAAGAGAATCAATCAGGAGCTAGAGGCCATGGAGGCAGAAATCATGCTGGAAAAGGAGAAGGTCTTGCCGCCGCTCGCTAAGCAGAAGCAGAAAGAATCTGGCCGCAAACCTCGCACCGAAGAGAAAAGGATTGACGACCTTCTGGCAGATCTCGAACGAGAGGCACGTGAGGAGAAAGAGCGAGAGGCAGAGAAGTAGTCGGGCCATATTGCCCTTTGATGACTTTGCAGGTGCTTAGATGACAATAAAGCTGGTCGTTTTCGACGTTGACGGTACGTTGACGCGTCACACGAGTATATGGTGGCGACTTCATGAGGTGTTCGGTACTCAAGAGGAAGGAAGGGTCTTCTTTGACAAGTATTTCGCGGGAGAGATTACATACCGACAGTGGGCCAACTCCGATGCAAGCTTGTGGAAAGGCAAGTCTCTGAGTCGGGTCATGGAGATAGTCCGAACAACCGAGCTGGTACCCGGCGCCAAGGAAACCGTCAGTGCTCTCAAGAAAATGGGTATCAATGTGGCCATTTTGTCCGGAGGTGTGGATCTCCTCGCCGACGACGTCGCAGCACGCGTAGGAATAGATTACGTCATGACGAACAAGCTTCGTCACACAAATGGCATGCTGACCGGCGAGGTGGAGGTGCTCGTGGAGTGGGGCCGGAAAGTACGGCATATCAAACAAGTCGCAGACCACTTTGCAGTGTCTCTCAAGGAGACTGCTTTTGTTGGAGATGGTCTAAATGACATCAGTGTGTTTCGACGAGTTGGCCTGTCCATAGCATTCAGGCCGGAGAGGCAGGAAGTCGCAGACGCCGCTCAAGCTGTGGTTCGCGATGATGATCTCAGAGGTATACTGGATTTCGTCCATTGACCGATATCGATGTAGAGTAACGGTATCCTGCACCCGTGTTCAAGACGACTACGTTCTCATCGGTCTGCACTTTACCGAGCTCAATCAATCGTTTGAGGCCCAAGCACGCGACCGCGGTCTCTGGGCAGACATTCAGCCCTTCTGCACGTGCCACGGCGTCCCGCATTGAGTCAATGGCAGACTCGGACACACTCAAGGCACTACCGCCAGACTCACGAATTGCTCGTAGGATAAGTTGCCCTGCAAAGGGCTTTGGAACCCTTAGACCCAACGCCCTTGTTCTACACTCCTGCCACAGTTCGATGTCGTCTTGACCATTCTCAATTGCGCGCACAACCGGGGCACAGCCCTCAGTCTGAATCGCGTACAAACGGGGCCGCTTGTTCCCCGCCAAGCCAATTTCCTCGAGTTCGTTGAATGCTTTCCAAATCCCGACGATTGCTGTTCCGCCGCCAGTTGGACAAATAACTGCATCAGGAGCATTCCATCCCAGCTGCTCGGAAATCTCAAAGCCGATAGTCTTCTTGCCTTCAACCCTGTATGGCTCTCTGGTTGTAGACAAATCGACCCAATCACCTGCAAGTTTCTTCATTCTTGTTCCACAGTCCGCAATCGTGCCCGGAACTCGCATTGTCTCTGCGCCATACATTTCACACTCTCGGAAGAAAACCGGAGGCGTATCAGCAGGCATGAAGACGTGCGCGCGAACACCTGCCGCGGCACAGTATGCGCACATGCTTACTGCTGCGTTGCCCGCGGAAGGCAGCGCGAAGGACACTGCGCCTAGCTCTATGTGCTTCGATATGGCAACACAGAGCCCTCGATCTTTGAACGAGAATGTTGGATTACGCGACTCATCTTTGATGAAGACTCTCTGCATTCCCAAGTTCCTAGCAAGACCACGAGAGCTGAGCATAGGTGTCCACCCTTCACCTAGGCTCACCACTGAGGACCATGACCTGACAGGAAGCAGCTCCGCGTAGCGCCACATCGAACTCACAGACGAAGGAAACTTCCGCGAGGACACGATCTCTCTCACGCTATCGGTATCGTACTTGGCCAGCAAAGGAGAACCGCATGCACAGTATCCAACGATTCTATCAACTGAGAATTCATGTCCACATGCAGGGCATTGCAGGATCACGATTTTCGAGCTCAAGGCCTATCATTCGAGGTTACACGGACACTCAGGCTTAAAGGTCACTATCACCAAGGAATCGTTGTTGAGATCTGAGTTGGTGTGTCCTTGACCGAACTTGAACGGTCTGTGATGCCATTCGCCGCCCTCGTTGGATTAGAGAAGCTGAAGCTTGCTCTCATTCTCAATGGTGTGAGCCCGAGAATCGGCGGCGTCCTGATATCAGGCCCGAAAGGAACTGGCAAGACAACTGCGGTCAGGGCGCTTGCAGACCTCCTGCCGGAAGTCACCATTGTGGAGGGTTGTGTCTTCGGATGCGATCCGGCGGGCGATTCACTTTGTCCGGATTGTCGGGGACGGCATGAGGAGGGACAGGAACTCAGATTGCTGCGGCGGAAGATGCGCGTAGTCAATCTTCCACTTTCGACAACTGAAGACCGACTTATCGGATCTCTTGACATAGAGCGTGTATTGAAGGAGGGCGTTCAAGCACTCAGGCCCGGAATCTTGGCCGAAGCAAACCAGAATATCCTCTACGTCGACGAAGTGAACCTTTTGCCAGACCACTTGGTTGATGACTTGCTTGACGCGGCAGCAACCAAAGTCAATGTGATTGAGAGAGAGGGCATATCATTCGTCCATCCGTCTGACTTCGTTCTGGTGGGAACCATGAACCCGGAAGAAGGAGAACTGAGACCCCAGCTGTTAGATAGGTTTCCACTTCACGTTGCCGTTGGCGGCGGTTTGAGCGTCGAGGATCGAATGGAGCTCGTCAAACGGAATCTGGCCTTCGAAAGAAATCCAAAGCAATTCAAGGATGAATGGTCAGAACGTCAATCCAGTTTGAAGCGGAAAGTCGTTCATGCGAAGGAGATACTCCAAGATGTTGTGCTTCCCGAGTCGAGGCTGAGAGCTATAGCCATGGCATGTGATGCACTCGAAGTTGATGGCGTAAGACCGGACATCATCATCAGCAAGACAGCCTTAGCTAACGCTGCATTGGAGGGTCGCAAGGAAGTGACTCTCGAGGACATGAAGCTTGCTGCGCAGCTGGCACTGAGCCACCGAACAAGGAGAGGTGGATTGCTGGAGCCTCCTTCGGCGGATGAAATTGATACTGCGATTGTCAAGGCTGAGGAAGTCGTCCGAAAGCGAGATCGTCGACAATCGCCTACAGAGGTTCCTCCTACGCCAGAGAAGCAGACTGAACGACGCACAGGAGGAGTGTTCGGCCGCCAGCAGAGAACGGCAGAAGCCGGGGCAACAGACGTAAAAAAAAAGCTAAACAAGGGATAAGGAGACCCCGTGGTGACCCAATAAGGGGAACCATTTGTGCGGTCATAATGGTGGTGGGCTTCACTTATTTTGCCTGGATATTCTTCAGTCCCATTAACCTCATATACGGCCTGAACCCTGCCACATTTCCGAGCCCCTTTGTACTGGCACTAGACACCATCGTGTACATCCCATGCGCCTACTATCTCGTTCGTGCTTGGCTGAGGGGAATGATGAGACGAGAGAGCGGACCAGCGGCAGGAATTGACGTTGTGGAGCCCCAAGGCGCGACGCCGGATCAAGGCGACGAGTGGGGAGAAGCAACACACCCGTACACACCAACGGTGCCTCCAAAGATCACCGGTCCCAAGTCAGACATCAGAAGCAGTCCAACCGGACTCGATATGAGTTTTTTCATGAAACCCCCAGACATAGCCAGTGGCGAGAACCTCTTCGACCCAGAACGGCTTCACTCCCATGGGATGATGCGTTCAAGCGTGTCATCAGGCAATTGGTGCCGAAAGCGAGTGAGTTCTAGAGCCATGGGTTCGCTCAAGGCGTCGGAAAGCAGGCAAACAGGCAGATTCGTTCGTGCAAGAATGCCTCATGGTGAAGTGTCCACGCCAAGCATTAGATCTACCATTGTTGCCGCCGCGCTCAGAACGGGCAAGACGAGAGGACATGAGAGACTGAAGATATGCGATGAGGATTTGCGAGAGAAGGTTCTGTCTCAAAGAGCTCCCCTTACAATCATTCTTGTCATTGATGCAAGTCTGTCAATGAAAGGCAGCATGAATGAAGTGCGCAGGCTCGTGGAGAAAATCGAACAGGAAACGAGAGGTTCGAAAGATAGGATTGGAATAGTCGCCTTCAAGGACAGCGGCGCAGTCCAAGTTCAGACACCGACCTCAAACTGGAACAGGATATTCAGAGCTCTCGCTTGCCTCAGAATCTCTGGTCTCACACCACTGGCAGACGGACTGGCAAAGGCTTTGGAGACAGTACGACGAGAACGCATTAGAGCAGGCAATGGTGAGTCTCTCATCATCATGGTCTCGGACTTCTCACCCAACATACCATTGGTCGCGTCCTTACACCATGAGGATGTCACTTATTCTCCGGTACACGATATCGTAAGGGCCGCGAGATTGCTTAGAACTCAGAGAGTGCGATTGGCAGCAGTAAACGTTGACGCCGAACAGTCAAAGTGGTCGAAGCTCCTCAAGAGGCCGTACCACGATGCAATGGAACTGGCAGTGTTGCTGAGGGCTAAAAAGGAAGGCTTTCAGGATTCCATAGAGACTGTCATCAGTATTCCTGAGTTCCGAAAATCGTTTGGTGCCTTTCTTGTGGCAAGAGCAAGTGGTGGTAAGGCGTTCCTTTCAGGCGAGATTCTCGCGCAGCGTTCAGCTCTAGGTTTCATGCTAAAGGGAACTCAACCTCAGAACAGGCACAACACGCAGAACCTGAGAAGAGCCGAAACGTACGTAGCCAAGTAGTGCCAACGCAAGCGGCGATGACTCGATTGTTTTTTAACATAAGACAGATTCCTTCAATGGGCGCATGCAGTCCGAGAGCAGCCTGATGTCATAGTGAGTGAGGAGAGCCCCTAGCGGGTTTTCGATGAATCAGCTTTTCATGCATCATGGTACAGGACTGATGCGCCCCCTGTTGAAAGAAAGGAGCTGTCCATTGTGCTTCACGGAAAACTCCCCACGGATGTGCTAGAGAGTCTTGTTTTTACAAGATTGGGCAGGAAGGACCCCGACTTGGTGCTCGGCCCCGGCACTGGTCGAGATGCCGCACTAATCAGAATTGGAGAGAGTATCCTCGTTGCCTCCACGGATCCAATAACTGGCTCTATTGAGGACGTTGGTTGGCTCTCGGTCCATGTTAATGCCAACGACATAGCAACCTTTGGAGTTGCTCCGAGATGGTTCTTTGCATCGATAATGCTGCCAAGCGGCAGCGCCGAAGTGGACATTGGCCCAATCATGGAACAGATTGATGATGCTTCTAAGTCGCTGGGAATAGCAGTAGCGGGGGGACATACGGAGGTAACCGGAGGCACAGATAGGCCGATAGTAGCAGGGTTCATGCTGGGAATCACGCGTGAAGGACAATACGTGACCTCTTCTGGCGCACAACCCGGCGACTCAATCATCATTACTAAGACCGTAGGCCTTGAAGGGACAGCTATCCTCGCGGCAGAAGGGGCAGAAGTTCTCTCTGGTGCAATCGGCCAGCCCATGCTTGGTGAGGCACGCCGCCTCCGAAATGAAATCAGCGTAGTCAGAGAAGGCCTGGCCGCCTTCAAGACCGGTTATGTGACTGCAATGCACGATCCCACGGAAGGAGGTCTTGCTGGGGGCGTACATGAGGTATGTGATGCAAGCGATGTTGGATTTGAGATGGACCTCGATGCTGTGCCCATTCATCCTTCAACGGCATCGATCTGCCGCGAACTCGACATAAACCCGCTCGAACTCATCAGTAGCGGATGTATGATTGTGACCTGCAATGCAAATCATGCTGACGAAGTCATCGGAAGAATCAAGAAAGATGGGATCGAGGCAAGAGTCATAGGCACCATAGTCCAAGATCGGAGCAAGCGCGAGGTCGTATCGGGAAAAAGCAGAAGCACTCTTCCCCGACCTATCACAGACGCACTATGGGGCGCCCTCACAAAGATAGAGACCTTACGAAGTCCCTCACAGCGTCGAGCTCGGCGTCGGTCACGCCCTCGATGGTAATCGGAGAGAGAGAAATGTTGCCTCTTGTCAAGACCTCATAAACGTCCGTGTCCTTTGGGGGAGTGATTTCGACACCGCGAACCCAGTAGTAGGGACTACCATTCGGGTCAATCCTACGTTCGATTTCGTCCTTCAACCGAGCTTTCGCTGGTCTTGTCACGACTACCCGCGTCCTGTCGGTGATTTCGCGCGGAAAGTTCAGGTTCAGTACACTTGTGTTTCTTGGCATGCCCGTTTCAAGAATCCGATTGATGATGCGTGTTGCCATCTCACAAATCACATGAAAATCCGTGTCCTTTCCAGATTGCGAGAACCAATTGTCGGAGGAGACCTCCATGGATATCGCGACAGCCGGATAACCCCTCAGAGCGGCTTCGATTGCTGCTCCCACTGTGCCACTTGTGAGAATGCTTTGATATCCCGCATTTGCACCGGCGTTTATGCCCGACACGAAGAGATCGAGATTCTTAGCGAAGTGCTGAGCCATGACCACGGAGTCGGCAGGCAGACCATCGTGGGTAATCATTCTGTAGCCAATAGCGTTGGCATCATGAGTCACTCTTAGCGGACGATTCAGCGTCTGTCCCTTCCCGGAGGCGCTTCTTTGCCCGTCGGGCACGACAACAATCAGGTCTGCGGTATCTTTCAGATGCTCTGCAAGACTCAACAGCCCGGGACTCGCTGGACCATCGTCGTTCGTCAAGCATATCTTATGCAACAATCGGTTCTCCCAAGCCTTGCTGACTCCGACGTGACCCCACACGGTTCATAAGAATAGCGGATGAAAAAGGAAAAGGGAGGCGGGAAGCAGCCTAAGCTTGCCTCCCCTCCCGTCGACCACCTGGTTTACAAATCGTAATCCTTGAGGGTCTTGCGCTTGTTGCCTGCGGTCCTCTTCGCTGCGTGCTCAAGCACGTCACGAACCTTTGCGTCGAGGGCAGCGTAGAACTCTGAGCTGACTTGTAGATCCTTGCTCTTTGCGAATTCCTGAACCTTGCTCTTTACTACAAAGCTCATTTGCACTTAGCTCCACTATTAATGGTAAGGTAGAATGGCCTGCACGTGCCTTTTAAACGTTATCTGAAGACGGTGCTCAGAAGGCGTTCTTGCCTCTTCTTTGGCGGTTTTTCAGCCATGAAGAATGTGTTTTCTTGTCACTCAGGCGCTTGAACACAGGCCAATCGCTCGTAAAGGCGCTACAACCTGTCAATCAGAATGTCCATGATTCTCTTGGCAGCGTCTCCTGAGCCGTAAGGGCAGGGTCTGGATGGGTGAAGGCCCGAATCGACTCCATCCCGAATCATGGCGGGAAATCTCGTAGGGTCCACACCAACGACTACTGCATGGCCAGACTCGACAGCCTCAGGTCGCTCAGTGGTCACTCGCAGCACGAAGACTCTCTTGTTAAGAGATGGAGCCGTTACCTCTTCTTGAATCCCACCTGAATCAGTTATTACGTAAGAACACATGTCCATGAGCCGAAGGAAATCGAGATAGCCGAGGGGCTCGATTACCTCTATGGATCCACCACTCCGAAGCAAGCTCATCAGACCAAACTCATTCAGACGGGCCACAGTCCGTGGATGAGCTGGGAATACTATTTTGGTGTCGAGAGAAATGAGCCCATCTACAAGACCCTCAAGAGTAGCCTTGTCGTCCACGTTTTCCGCCCGGTGCAGAGTCATGAGAGCAAAGCTTCCCGCCTTCAGACCGGCGACAGGGATTTTCCTTTTCCTAGCTCTTGGCAGAATGGTCTCGAGAGCGTCTATCACTGTGTTGCCAGTGACAAAGATCTCTCCCATGACATGCTCCTGCCTAAGGATATCAGCAGAGCGTTCAGTGGGTGCGAATAGGTAATCAGATGCATGATCTGTTAGTCTTCGGTTATACTCCTCGGGCATTCTCTTATCATAACTTCTGAGTCCTGCCTCGACATGAGCAAGAGGGATATGCAGTTTGACAGCAGCGAGTGCTCCGGACATGACGGCGTTTGTATCTCCCTCGACGGCTACGAAACTTGGGGTCTCTCTGAGCAACTCCTTTTCAATTCCAATGAGCGCTTTGGCAGTCTGTTCCGCCTGAGACCCCGAACCAATGTTCAGGTTCTTGTCGGGTTCGCGCAGACCCATGTCTACAAAGAACGACTCACTCAGGGTCTCTGTATAATGCTGCCCTGTGTGCAAGAGATAGTACTCGATTCCTCGTCGCTCACATTCATGAATAACTGGGGACATCTTTACAATCTCGGGCCTTGTTCCTACAACGAAAAACGGTTTCAAGAAGGTCGACCTAGAAGATTCAACCCGATTGTGCTTCATAAGGATGGCGCTAATCCGCCTAGAAACCAACAGCTCTGGTACAGACGGATCAATCTAGCTTGTGATGCCTTGCCTAATTACCTGACGGAAGGTTTGGCGTTCTCCGGAGACGACGCCCTAAACGAGCGTCAACTGATGGAATCATATCGTGCAGAGAACTCGCGACCAATTGGGCCCCAGCTGATAACAGGATCTCCCGACTTGTTTCTCCAGTTGTCACTCCCCAGAAGTCGATTCCAGCCCTCGCCGCTGCGACCGCATCTATTGGGGCGTCTCCGACGTATATGGTCTCGCTCAAATCCACGCCCAGTTTGCTGACTATCGCCGTCAGACCATCAGGAAAGGGCTTTGGTGTGGGAGACTCGTTTCTAGTTTGGATAACATCGAAGAGACAAGCCATGGGTATGATTTCAAGCACGATGTCAACGGCTTGGCGACCATTGTTTGTCAATATAGCTGTCTTGAGACCTCTTGCCTTCAGCAGGCCAACAGCGTCAAGCGCTCCGTCAATCGGTCTTACGTCCTTGGCCGCACCAGCCTCATACCCGCTTAGCATTGACTCTATGTGTTCTTCCAGCTGTCGCCATTGAGCTGGAGTCATGTCATGAGATAGGAAGTAAGACTTTGCCTTGAATATGGAACTCGAAATGCCGTCGGATTGATCTATCATCCCCTTTGGCAAACCCCTATCGTAAAGGTATCGCTTGGTCTCTCTGCGCATAGCTTCGAGAGGAAGAGTGAGTACTGTCAGCGTACCATCGAGATCGAATATCACTGCCCTTAGCTTGGGCCGCTCCTGTCGATTGTCGTGTCCCTGCCTCACTTGAGCCAGACATCCTACATTCTTGAACGAGCGAGTCAGCCGAGCGGTAGAGTTGGGCCCACCTCGCGTGCGGCTCGCCGCATCCATTCTCTGTTTTTCTATTCGGTTGACTGAGTAACCAAAGCCTTCACACACGTAGCATCTTTAGTGGCAGCTCTGACAACCTCCATCTTCACGCTTGGGGCGACGCCTTCTGCCAATGCTTTCATGTATGGGAGGCATACCACATCGCAATAGACCTTGCCGTGAGCGACAAACTCCTCATGTTGAGGACAGTATGGATGGAAAGCCTCCACGCGGTCCTTCGACACCCAGTGAGGCTCCATTCTGGCGCCCATTATGGGACCTATGACCTTCCAAGCATTAAGAGAGTCTTTCAGCGTGTCATGGAGACCCAAACGTGCCTTCATGGCTTCGGCGTCCTCTTGCCCAAGCCTTCTAAACACTTCAGAGACAGCGTCAAGACCTTTCTGACCGAACCTCTCTTCAATAACTATAGGCACTTCAGTCATAACCCGAATCAGGTTGCCTCTGAGTTCGGTGACCTTATTGCCTGCAGGTATCAAACCCCTTGTGGCGGCTGTTTTCTTTATTCCCATTTGTGGACCTCCGATGTCCTGCAAGCAGGCAGTCGGCTGGATGAATGCAAATGCCATCCATCTATTAGTCTTGCCTTTCGTCTGTGACCTAATAGATATCGGTCTTGAGCCCGCGCTTGAGACCAGTTTTCGCGTACGAACACCCAGATGGTCGACATCTGTCTCGCCTCTGGCGCTGGCGTTAACCCACAAACTACGGATTCAAACCACGGTGAATAATGCGGACAATCTTATTTAGGCCAAGCCAACGGACATTGAACTAGGGCGGTCCTATGAAAGGATTGGATGGAATTGACCTAGGCAGCATGAGAAGCATGGTGGCGGCGTTCCCTCAGCTTCTGGTAGCAGGCAGACTGGATGGGACCTTAGAGCAGAATGCATCAAGAGCATCACGCCGTGGAATCAGAGGACTCTGCTTGTGCGGCATCGGAGGAAGTGCAATCGCAGGCGAAATCTCACGTAGTCTAGTGATCGATGAGTCGCCGATACCTGTTCTCATAACGAGAGACTACTCGATTCCAGCAGCAGTCGGCAAGGACTGGGCGGTCATTGTGACCAGTTACTCAGGCAACACGGAAGAGACTCTCTCTTCATTTGAAATGGCCGCGGCGAGGAAAGCCACCGTCCTCAATATCACCGCAGGCGGCGAACTTGCCCGACGAGCAAAAGCAGGAACTACGCACCTCATACCGGAAGGGCTCCAGCCACGTGCAGCACTTCCCCTAGTGTTCTGCGGCCTTCATACGCTAGTTGAAACTCTCGTGGATCTTGCAAAGACAGACTTTGAAGCAATCTCGAGAAAGCTATCAAGATCCGCAGAATCATGGGGAAAGAAGGGCCAGTCCCCGGGCGACCTTGCGCGAATGCTCGGTAACTCAATACCTCTCTTCGCAGGATGCAAACACCTAGCGGCTGTCGCTTACAGAGCCAAGTGCCAGATATGTGAGAATACAAAGGGTGTGTCGATGTGGTCAGAAATGCCCGAAGCCAGCCACAACGAAATCGAAGCATCTGCTTCTTATCTTGATCATTCTATAGTCCCTATATTCCTAAGAAGCAGGTATGAAGAGAAGCGAATGGCAAGAAGACTCGATGCTGTATCAGAGATATACTCTGACATGGGCTGCAGACCGGTCCGCGTCATGGTTGACGCTGAATCCAGCGTGGAGGAAGCACTAGCTATGACGCATTACCTTGACACCGTTTCAGTCGAACTGGCGGACATCAGAGGCGTCGATTCTCTTCGTGTGGACAGGATTGCAGACCTTAAGGCTAGGCTCGCACGTCCACACTAACTGATCTCTCAAATCGGTGTGTACCCCTCATAGACGAAATTGAAGACTCGCCAAGACCCCGTCGTACCCTGAAATAGATAGTAGCTTACAGTGAGGGTCACATCGAACGTCCAGTTCCCACTCAATGAGGCATCATACAGAATCTGCTTGTCAACCAGCTCGAAAACCGTGCTGCCAACTGTGAGGTTCTTGTTGTATCCTGCCGTGACACTCCTCTCAGAAAGAGGAACCACATTCTGGAACGTCTCATATGCGATTGACTCATTGTTCAAGAGCACAGAAGCCAAGAGGCGGGTGAGAGTCATTCGCCCATTCGTGAAATCGGGAGCCTTAAGGTTGAAAACCATGACAAGGCCTGGGTTTATGGATTCGTTTGAGGGGTCGAGGTTTGCTATCTGGATATCCACAAGCCCCACGGCTAGTTGCCTAGGGAGGGCATAGCTGCCATCATAGGAGTAAGTATTCGAAACTAGGCAGGCGCCGCTAATAACACCTATTACAATCATGGAAAGCACAATGATATTCTGTGATTTCGTGCTTGCTATCATCAGGTGTCAAATCTCGACACATTCACTTGAGATATTTCCTTTCCGCTTAGCGCACAAAGTGCTCTACAGACCGGGCAATAATGCAAGGACACTCAAGTGCACAAACCAAGGAAAAAGCGCAATGAGCGCTGGCAGGGGTATTGCCGGGAGGATAATTCCCTCTCGCACGAGTACTGTCACATTGATGAACATTCCAAATACCAGTAGGAGCACCGTCATTGCCCAAACATAGAATGGAAAGAAGACTATCGATTGGGCGGCTATGAGGGAGTAAGTTATGTAGTCTCCCGCCCCAACTGTTGCGCTTCCAGATTTGATGCGCGCATAGTCAAACGGATCCGAACCAACTTGCTCGCTTATCTGCTCTGCCCTTGCGGCCGGCGAATATCTTGTGAGCAGGTAGTCTTCTACTGCTATCGACATCACGATTACAATCATGCTTGATGTCATCATCGTGATTCCGAGAAACGTACCGAACACGCTACCATAGAATCCGGCAAACGCGCCGCGGACTATCGGGGGAATCACGTCGGTCAGTATCAACACGATTGAAATCAATGAGACACCGAGCGACGCTATCAGCACGATAGCCATCAGCACATTTGTTGACCCCTTGAACATCACCAAAAGCAGGGATTCGCCAGAGAATAGCGAAATGAATCCAAGCATAGGTGACATCACAAGTGCCACTACCAGTTTCTGTCCTCTTCGACCACCCCTCTCCGTAATCCAAAAGAGTGCCAGCACTACGGTCATTCCGAGAACAGTAGAGACCGCAGCTTGGACAGCTATCTCAGCCGCAGAAAAGGTGGGACTGCTTACAAGCAACTGGCCCATGAGCGAAGAACCTGCGACCGACAGGGCGATTGTCGAGCCCAGAATCAGCGGCAGCAGAGAAAGGATGAGAAGCTTACCGCGATCCTTGTCAAACCTCATTTGAGCACCAATCAGAGACTTTCTGCCACGAGTTATATGCGAATCTCTCAGAGCAACAGGCAATGAGAGGATGACTGTCCTCGGGCAAACTTGCCAGTCGGTTTACAATGATTGAGGAGGCATGAAAAAAAGGAAGAGAGGGGACTAGCGTCCCCTATCGGCCGAAACTGTCTCACTTCTGTCTCATCAGTACATATCCACCAACGAGGATGACCACTGCGGCTCCGACAGCACCGGCAACTATCGCCATGGTGAGGTCAGGTCCTGTTACAGTAGTGGTCGTGGTAGTGGTGTGCTGGATGCCATAGAAGTAGTTCGGGTTGTATGTCATCTCAACGAACTCACCTGCAACATAGTTGGACACATTGAATGGTCCCGATGTCACCATTTCGTCACCTGGTGGAACGGGAATCCAAGTGTTGTAGTTGGTGGTGAGTATTCCCTGCTCGAGGAAGAAGTGCTTCGGGAGTATGGATTGGTATCCGCAGGCATGCAGGTGCCACAAAGACTCCGTGCTGAACTCAACCACGAGTTGATATGGCGTCTTTGCGTACGCTGCAGTCATGTCGGTCAGGTATGGCCCGAACTGGTTCCCCGGTGCATCCCTGTAGAAGTTAAGAGAAAAGGCTGCGTCGGCTGCAGTGAGAGGCGCTCCGTCTGTCCATGTTGCATTCTGAATCATGTCAAAGGTAATCCTTGTGTGACCATCGGGCACCGCATCGTCATCAGCATGTGTCGCGATAGTCCACGAAGAAGCCAGCCAAGGCACGTCATTACCCTTGGCATCTACAATAATCATCGCATCATAGAACTCTTGCACGACATACCATGAGTAGGCCGAGCTTATTGTGAGGATGTTGAAGCCTTCAATGGCTTGTGGAAGGCTCCAGCGGTAGTCACCACCAAAGGGTCCTCCCAGAGATGCCTTCAAGTGCACTTTCTCGTTCGTCCACCAGTTGGCTACACCTTGGATAGCGTTGACAGTTCCCTCGAACTTGTCGGTCCTGTAGGCGCTCAGGTAAGTGTTTTCGTAGAAGATGATTTCTGGGCAGTTGTAGATCCAGATCTTCTGCATCTCCTGAGCTGCTTCGAACACTTCGGTGTAGTTCGTTGAATGCAGGAGCGGTTCTCTCCACGCATCGTAGCTCGCGTTGCTCCAGCATGGTTCGTTCTGATAGGGTTCGTTCACATAGCCGGACCAGAACATGTAACCGAGCCAATCCACATCAAATGTGGTGAATCCTATGCCATGGAACAGAATGTCATAGTCCTGGTGGTTGTTGACGGCTGCGATGAACTGGTTGAAATCTGCTCCGTTGTAAATTGCATGGATTCCTAGAGATTGGAGAACTTGGACTGTGTATGCACCACTTGCACTAGCTATAGAGTCGCTTCCAGTGCAAACCACTTGGGGAGAGAATAAATCACCGTTAGGAGCCTCTCTCCAACCGTCGGCGTTCGAGTCCAAGAAACCAGCATCGATCAGCATCTGCAGGGCTAGCGGCATGTTGGATTCATAGTAGGTATAAGGCATCGAGCCCTCTATTGAATACGGGTTCACTGCCGCAACACAGGAGTCCTGTGGTTGTGATAGACCTGCCCATATCGTGTCCGAGATGTAATACTTGTCTATTGCGAAGGCGAGGGCCCTTCTGAAGCTCGTGATGTTGAACGGGTACTTGTCACACTTCATAGTAATGAAACCGTACCCATTTCTATGGAGGCTTTCAATATTGATATTGTCTGCCGCCTGCAAAGACGGCAGGTATTGCGGATCGACCTGCTCACCGATAAGGTCGACCTCGTTATTTAGAAGCGAGAGGACTTCTACATCAGAAGCTCTGTTCTTCAGGATGAATTTGTCGATGTACGGACCCGTCTTCTGGTTTCCGGGTACCGTTGCTGCCGAAGCAAACATCGGAGACACAGCCATCAAGAAGAAAGTCAGGGCAAGGCTGATACCGAGTATCCTCTTCGCACGACTAGTAAGCATTTATCTCTCTATCTCCTCCGAGTCTAGAGCGGTTCGACCCTCTATCAAGATGCCCACATAAAAGCATTATGTTGGACGCCTGACACATCTGGTAGGATTGCTTTACAAACCATGCGAGCTTGAGAGACGAAAGCCGCAGACTTCACTACCTATAGGGAGCCCTTATCTCCGACTGGCTCTCCCTGAGTAGGGGGTTTGACACTTCGTCCAATATGCGATTGATGAAAGCGATCGAATGCAGGAGACTAGGGAAGAAGACAACTCGCCGCGTCCCGGCAACGATAGACAAAACCGGCGACCCTTGTTCAAGGAGCGTAATCACGAGGAGAGAGACAAGGCAGCTCAACCTGCCTATCTCATAGTATTTCGTGATGACACAACGTGCGACCTTCCTGCGCCTTATTCAGTAATCGGGGCTCACGCGTACCTAATACGGGGATCTAGGACACCGTACAGCATGTCTGCGACGAAGTTAGCAAGAATAGTTGTTATCGACAGAATCATGAATGCCGCTTGTGAGACGGGGTAGTCCAAGGCAACAAGACTTTGCAGTATATATCTGCCAAGCCCATGCCAGTTGAAAACGGTCTCCGTCAGTGGAGCACCGCCAATAAGACCACCAAAAGTCAATGCGATTATGGTCACCATTGGTAACATCGCGTTCTTCATTCCGTGCTTGTACAAGACCTGGTTCTCGTCGAGTCCCTTGGCGCGAGCGGTGAGTATGTAGTCTTCCGTCATCACGTCAATCAGGTTGTTGCGCATGTAAATGAAGTAGCCGCCGTATCCGCCCACACCTAAGGCTATCATCGGGAGAATCAGATGATAAAGTATGTCGCCAGCTATCATGATAGCACCGAACGGACTCTGTTGGGCCTGCACCCAAAGGCCGTATTCGATCGTGCCTCCCAATGGAAACCCTATCGGGACACCGAAAAGAGCCTGCGTCGCATTAGGCAACATGAAACCGAAGATCATCAACAACATGAGCCCGAACCAGAATACGGGAAGAGCAAAGATGAACAGTGCGACAGTGACCGAACCAACGTCCCTTCTTGAGCCCGGATCAACGGCAACCTTCACTCCAGTCCAAATCCCGATGATAATCGCCACAACCGACGATGTGCCCATCAGCAGGAGCGTGTTTGGCAATCGCTCCATGATCTCGCCTATTACTGGCGTCTGGGTAGCAAAGGAATAGCCGAAGTTGCCTGTCAGCATGCTGACGAGGTATCGCCAGAACATATAGATCCAGTCGAATATGTCAGGGTTAGGAACAAGCCCAAATCTGGCGTAGAGCTGCAGAAGCAGTTCACGCGACATGCGCTGGCGCAACCTATCACTAATCATCAAGTCCACAGGGCTCACACCTAGCACGAGTGATGGAAGCCTGAAGAGAAGGAAATTGAAACAGATGACCGCTATGATAAGTAGGAACATGTAGATGCTTCTTCTAATCACATACTCACGAAGTCCCATTATCATCACCTCTCTCTCAATCGTGGATTAAGCACTTGGTCAAGTGTATGTCCTATGAACGTGAAGGAAAGCGACAGACCTGTGATTGCTAGACCGGGGAACAGAACAACCCACCAAGCACCAACGCCAAATGCCCCATTCTGCTGCGCATCGGAGAGCATGATGCCCCAGCTTGGGTAGGTAGCATCTGTGAGTCCCAAGAAAGCGAGGCCGGCTTCAGACAGGATTGCTCCTACAACCCCGAGCGTTATGGTGGCAAATAGAATAGGAGTAACGTTAGGCAATATATGCTTGAACATGACATACGTGTCCGATGCGCCGATTGCTCTGGCGGATTCAACGTAGGCCTTGTTCTTCTCGGCCATCACTTGTGATCTAATAAGACGGGCCACGGTGGTCCAACCCAGTATCGCAATTACGAATATTATGTTCGCAGCAGACCGTCCAAGGAAGACAGCTAGAACCAGCATTAGAGGCAGGAATGGGATAACGAGCAGGAAGTCCACGAATCGCATGAGTACCTCATCCACTTTGCCGCCCGAGTAGCCAGCAACCAAGCCAACCACAACGCCGATGACAGTCGACAAAGCAGTGGCAAGAATTCCGATTGTCAATGACATCCTAGCACCAAACACAAGTTGGCTCCAAGCATCCGCTCCCTGATTCGTAGTCCCCATAACTCCATAGTAGCCGCCATAGCAAATCATACTGACTGACATGACTTGGACAGTAACGGACCCGTTGTACTCCGTCCAAGGATATTCACCGCTGAAATAACGGAATTGTTTGGTCGGGGCGAGCCCTATTGCAACTGTGAGCCGGTCCGCAGGATCCTCTTGTGTTCCGTTTTCCCTTATCATTCCGGCCCATGCATAGTTGATTTCAAATGAACTCAGCAGACTACGGCGTGGTTGAATGATGGGCGTGTATGGCGGAGATGAAGAGTAGATCATCGTCCACTCATTTGATGTGTCAATCAACCAAGCGTAAACCTTGAACATCAGTCCGCCATTGGTCTCGTTTAGAAAATCTCCGGACAGGGTTACCCCATAGTTTACGGTGAAGTTGACTCCATTCGGCAAGCGATCCTTTGGCCAATCCAAAGTCTCGTTGATGTAGACGAAGTCACGACAGTCGGGCAACTGGCTCAGCGGTATGGGTGGCACAACGAAATCAAGCGGAGTGTTTGCAGTATGTGTCCATGTCAGATTCACATAGCTTGGATCCTCTTCGTTGACCGCTGCGTGATGAACCATACCGAACTCTGTTGAGTTTCCGGCTATCACCTCTGTTGGTGCAGAAGCAAATAGCGGGTCGGGCATATACTCTCCCGTCGTAATCGCATTGGGGTCAAACACCTGAGCCCAGCCGGGCGCTTCAAAAGGAGATGCTACTCTCTCACTGCGACCCGGGTCGTTTGTAGCAAGGTTGGGCGCGAAGACCGCCATTCCAATGAAGAAGAGTAGAAGGATAACTCCAAAGACGCCTACACGGTGTTTGCGATACTCTCTCACAAACCCTCTAATGCTCACGTACCAATTGCTGTCTTTCCAACTCGTCTTCCGGGACAAGTGCTGACCTCCTTGTGAAGAGTCAAGAACAGCTGCTAATGTTGGTCTGAGACTCAGACACGCCTATAGCCATGACTCTTGTGCATAGCAAACCCTGGCGGGTGCCTAAAAAACAGTTTGGTTGAAGTAATGGGCTACGCCGCAGGAGAGACTTCTCTCACTTGTCGCTGTCCAACTCATCTTCGAACGGGTCAGATACGGAACTTCTCTCTCCCTCTTCGACTTCGACCGCCCCCTTGTCCTTCATGAGCGACTTGGTAAGATGGGCAGAGGCCCAGAAATCTGCGAAAAGCAGGCCCACGAAGAAGAAGGACACCACACCAGCGAGCGAGATTACGATGCCAAAGAAACCGGTCGACAACCAAGGGTGCAGGTAAGTAAGTAGCAACCCGCCAAAGATAAGGGCAACGGGAATCAAGAAGATTCGTTTGTTCGGCGCCCTCACGGTCTCCGGGAATGGTCTTCCTCGCATCTGAATCAATCTCATGATAACGCTAGTTCCCTTTTAGTATTATTGAATAGGGCGGGGTTCAAGCATCTCTTCGCGGCCATCATGTGTGGTTACGGTCTCTGTGATATCTGTCTGTCTGACGTGAGAACATTGAACACTTATTCAACCGACATTCCTAATTGTACATTGAAGTCCGTAACGGAATTGCGAATTGCCACTTCTTTGAAAGGAACATATTTAAGCCCACTCAAGAGCTTCGGCATCCTAGAAGGGTGAGGTAGGACCACACCCACGTAGAATTCCACAGGCTTGGCGGAGAACACAAACATGCCTTTGCTCGACATCAGAAACCTGCGCATGTATTATCAGACACAGAAGGGTCTGGTTAAGGCCGTGGACAACGTTTCTCTCCAGCTGGAGCCGGGCGAGTCCCTTGGACTTGCCGGTGAAAGCGGCTGCGGCAAAAGCAGTCTCGCATATTCTGTCATGCAGCTCTTGCCACCAGCGGCCAACGTCGTGGGGGGCAACTGCTATTTCAAAGGAGAGGATCTTCTGCGCAAGAGCCCACGAGAGATGAGAGACATCAGATGGAAGAACATAGCAATCGTCTTCCAAGGCGCAATGAACGCTCTGAATCCAGTCTTTCAGATTGGAAACCAAATCGCAGAAGCCATCTTGATGCACGAGAATGTTACCGATGAAGAGGCTCTCGACAGGTGTGCCAAGCTTTTTGAGATGGTCGGGCTTGACCCCAGTCGAATACACAACTATCCACACGAATTCAGTGGTGGCATGCGGCAAAGAGCCATGATAGCAATGGCCTTGGCATGCAACCCAGATCTCGTTATAGCAGACGAGCCAACGACTGCTCTTGACGTAACAATTCAGGCCCAGATCCTGAAACTCATGCAGAAGCTACAGAAAGACCTTGGCTTGTCACTGATTCTAATCACGCATGATTTGAGTGTCATCGCAGAAACATGCGACAAAGTCGCGATAATGTACGCCGGGCGAATCGCAGAACTTGCAGACGTCGTGTCGGTCTTCAAGGATCCAATCCATCCCTATGCTACTGGGCTTGTCGGCGCAATCCCCAGCATGGTGAAGGCTGAAAAGAAGTCACTCTCATCAATCCCGGGGTCGCCGCCCGACCTCATCGAGCCACCAACTGGCTGTCGATTCCATCCGAGATGTCCATACTCTCAAGACATCTGCACCAAAGAGGATCCAGTCCTTGATGAAATCGAGCCGGGCAGGTTTGTATCATGCCACTTCGCAAGACAGCTCAAGGGGCAGATAAAGATAGAACTCGACTAGGGGAATTGAAAATGGCAACAATGGCAAGTAGGTACCTGACCGAGATGCAAGATGTAGCAGACGGCGAGACACTGATATCTGTACGAGCTGTACGCAAGTGGTTCCCGGTGAACACAGGCTTTCTCTCCTCGTTGCTCTACAAACAGGAGCTGTATGTAAGAGCAGTAGACGGTGTCACGTTCGACATAAAGAAAGGAGAAATCTTGGTCCTAGCTGGCGAATCGGGCTGCGGCAAGACAACCACCGGTAGATGCTTGCTCTATCTTGAGACCCCAACAGATGGCCAGATTTCCTACGCTGGCGTAGACTTGGCAACGTTGGACAGGACCGAGATGAAAGAACTCAGAAAGCGAATGCAGATTACGTTCCAAGATCCTTACGAATCCCTCAACCCAAAACAGAGTATCTTCAACATAGTGTCAGAACCGCTGATGGTGCACAAGCTCCCGCTCACGCCTAGCCAAAGGAGGGAACGTGTGCTTGAGGTCCTTGAGAACGTGGCCTTAACGCCAGCTGATGACTACATAGATAGGTATCCTCATGAGCTGTCAGGAGGTCAGAGGCAACGAATTTCGGTAGCTCGAGCCCTGATCCTTCACCCGCAATTCATGGTTGCAGACGAGCCCGTTTCAATGCTTGATGTATCAATTCGTGCAGAAATCCTCAATCTGCTGCTGAAGCTCAGGAAAGACTTGGGACTAACTTACCTTTTCATAACGCATGACTTGGCCGTGGCAACATACATCGCCGACCGAATAGCCATCATGTACCTTGGCAAGATTGTCGAAATAGGGCCAGCTCATGACATTGCCTTCAAACCTGAGCATCCGTATACACGAGCACTGATCTCAGCGGTGCCCTCTGGGGACCCCACTGTAAAGCGTCGAGTAGAGTCTTTGAAAGGTGAGCCTCCGAGCCCCATAAATGTCCCGCCAGGTTGTAGGTTTCATCCACGGTGCCCTTATGCTCAAGAGATTTGTGTACGGGAAATCCCAGAGGACAGAGACATGGGCTACGGGCACTTTGTCGCATGCCACTTTGCCGGCGAGCTCGGCGGATCTCTCGGATCCTAGAGGTGCATTCCTATTTTCGTGTCAGTGCGGAAGCCCAGCACTGATTAACTACGAGTTGTTCGGTATGTCATTGGGAGGTGTGAGTGTGCCAGAACGGACGAAAACCCTTGATGGAATAAGGAGATGCCTATCGGATGCGCAATCCCTGTTCCAAGAGGTCATGGACACACTTAACGAAATAGGAAAGGGAGACTTCGGGATGACTCTGACTCCCTTCGTAGGTGGCCTAGCCATGAAGGATCCCGCCAAGAACTTCAGAAATGCTCTGATAAAACTCGACTCTGCTGAAAAGGTGCTTCAGCCTCTTGCCGTCCGTCTTCGCGACGGGAGGGTCAACTCAAGTCACTTCAAAGACGAAAGAGCTATTGTCCTGGTCAGAGATCTAGCTGAGTTTGACTACGGCCAATTGATTAAATTGCTTGCCCAACGACGCGGCAGGGAAACTGTGTGGTACAGACTTGATGAGCTAAGCAAGAAAGCGAGGGAAGCGTACCAACTGGTCTCAACAGACTGACGAGAAGTCGGGTATCTCCTGCAACAATCAACAAGGGTAATAACAGCAAAGGAAGACCAATGGAACGATTCGAGGGCCAACAAGCAATGTCCTTAGATTGATTTGCGTCTCCCAGTATCATAATGTAGAGTGTGTGAGAAAATCACTCTCACATCTATCCCTCATGCCAGGTGTAGGAATATGCGGATTGAATCTTCGGTATCGAAAGAGACCCCGCTCCCTTTTCCTCACGGCATCGAAATTGAATTGCAGCTCATACGAAAAGACGGCACATGGATGAGGGGAAATGAGATACTCCAAATCTTCGATAGGCTAGTCTCAAATGCAAAGAACCTGTTGGAGAAGAGAATAAGGACGGCAGAGTTGTCATCAGTCAAGAAGAAGTATAGGCGGTCTCTCCAGACTGAAGAGGGCGAGAGAGGATCGCGAAT
Organism: Candidatus Thorarchaeota archaeon; assembly: GCA_003345555.1. Taxonomy (GTDB): domain Archaea; phylum Asgardarchaeota; class Thorarchaeia; order Thorarchaeales; family Thorarchaeaceae; genus OWC5. The sequence goes on along the minus strand of PRDJ01000039.1, from coordinate 170 downwards.
CGTGGTGAGCTACGAGAACCCAGAAGGAGAGGTTAGTGAGTTCACCCTAGTCGGTCACGACCCGAACGTCACCAGCCTGACGTGGATTCTGGAGGTGGCCACGCCTCCTTGCACAACGCTCGAGGAACTTGCCTGGTGGGTACAAACACTTGTAGCAGTTAGCTATGAGT
>PRDJ01000038.1 GCA_003345555.1 Candidatus Thorarchaeota archaeon | reverse complement strand
CCGACTCGTCAGGGTCCATCTGGAAACGTAACTTCAGATACGTCGGGCTCAGGGCATTAGTGGGTTATCGGCCCTGAAACAGCTTCTGATTGCGGGGTCTCGCCTTGCTCAATGAACAGAGACTGGTATCACGGACACGCCCGTGGCAAGTGGTAGGACGATGATGGTCCTAGCTTTCCGTTTCTTCTGTAACACCCTTGGATTCGGTTCACAGCAGGCGCCACTCGATTAACCGGAAGACAAATGAGTGATATGTCGGAAAGTCGAGTTTGGGAAGGCGAATGAAGAGTGCCAGACGTAGAAATTCCGTTCACGGAACATGGCGGTAAGACGAAATCTATTCGTGTCAACTGCAACATCCCTACAATTGACATGACGGGCAGAGGGCTTGCCGCAGTCAATCTCGCGCCTCTCAGAGCTTGTATTCGCCTGACACGTCTCCTTCTGAACAGTAATGAGCTAACCAACGTGGATCTCTCACCGCTAGCTGCATGCCCTCAGCTGACAGTTCTTGCCCTGAAGAAGAACAGGCTCCAGAGCATAGATCTCTCGCCGTTGAAGGACTTGACACGTCTCGAAGCAATCGACCTGAAAGACAACATGCTCACCAGGCTAGACCTATCACCGATTAAGAACCACATGCTCCTTCAGAAGGTATTCGTGGCTGGAAACCCGCTAACAGAGCTTGACATTTCCGCTCTCTTGACCTGCCGGAGTCTAAAGGAGGCCGAGATAGGACGGCGCGTAAGGCTCAAAGCTGACAAGACCCTGATGGGTTCTTCAGTGGCAGCCATCCAGCAGTACAAGAAGCAAATAGCTTGGATTGACGCACGCACTCTAGAGACTCAAGCCGCAACAATTGCAGCCGCACAGTCACACATCAAAGCACTGTCCCAGGACACTCAAGACAGCACAAGGAAGAAAGTTCTGGGCGTGCTCAGATCACAGACCAGGATTAGTATGGACAAACTCGTGCCGTACTCGGGATTGCCGATCGATGATACTAGAGAGCTTGTATTCGAGCTTGTCGGATCCGGCTCCGTGACCGGCCGGTTCGACCCTGATACTGACGAATTCATATCTCTGGATGCGGTGAAGGCCGCCACATTGATGCGCTCGGAAGGCTCAATTGTACAGCGGTGCCAACACTGTGGAAAGCCCTTCCCGAAGGCTCTGATGCCTGGTGAGTCTTACACCTGTCAAAGTTGCGGTCAGGTCAATCAAGCCTAGCACTTTTTGAGAAGCGCGGATTGCAGTTCACTTGGGGCAAAGGGGAATTTTCCAGCACGGCCGCAACCATTACATTTGAGTCCTCACATCGAGACCCAGGAGTGATTAGTCTTGAATGTAGTTCACTTCTGCCGCTTCGGAAAAGTCTCCGAGAGCTTACTTAGGGAATTGCCGAGTGCGGTTCTTGGTAGAGTGCCAAAGGACCTTATTCAGATTAGTATCGAGTCCACCGAACTAGATCCTCCGACGAACTCATACGTCCCGAACCGGTTGCAATACCTCGCAGATTTCTTTCTCGGCGTCTTGGAACAACATGTGCCCTCGGGAGACCACGGGTTCGCTCTGGTGAATCTCGATTTGTTTGTCTCGAAGCTCAACTTCGTGTTTGGGGTCGCTCAATACGGCGGAAATGCGATTGTCGCTCTGCCGCGACTCAATCCTGCGTTCTACGGAGGACCGGAGGATCCCGAGCTCTTCTTCCAACGTGTTGCCAAGGAGACACTTCATGAACTTGGTCATGTATTCGGCCTAGAGCATTGCAGGAACTACTGCGTGATGCGGTTCTCGAATTCCTTGGGGGACACTGACCGCAAGCCCGATAGCTTCTGCTCGACTTGCTTTTCAGAATTGGCTAAGTAGAATCCCCGATTCGAGTAATAGCAGACTGTCACTAGCTTACTCTCAATCCGGTTTTCGTGTTCTTGTTGGTTCTGACAGTTCCTTCCCAATCTCGTCCGTGACCAAGGTCCTTGATCCATGGTAATGAAACATGAATTGAGGCATTGTGATTTGCCCAGAACGCAATAGAAGAGTCGGGGCCACTATGATTGATGCAAGCAGCAGTATCATTGACAGAATGCCTCTGGCTATCGGGATCAGAAGAAGAATCATGGTGGCCAATCCTAGAACCAGTATTGGGCGGCCTATTGATCTCGAGTCACGCAATCTCCGTGGTTCAGTCCCGCTATCCAAGAGGCCGCCTCGACCGCCTACTTCCCTTCGCGTCAATGATAAGACTCACTTTCTTAGCAATATTATGAGCCTGGTGCTCCAAGAGAAACCTCTGCTATTGCGTCTCTTTGAGCCTGCTCTGGAAGTGGCACGTTTCTGTCGCGGCCTTCTTTTGCACTACAACTGTACAGAAACCGAACAGTTATAAGCAAATGTATTACTGTACAGTGCAACCTCAAGGATGACCGCACGGTTCAACCTTGAATCCAAGCATAGGGTGACTATGAATGAGCGATGATATTGACGCTATCAAGAAAGAGCTCGAGGAAGTGCGAAAGCTTAAGGAGCAACTCAAGGCCGAGCTGGAGCATCTTCGAGAAGAAAAACCATACAGACTGGGCGGACAAAGGTTCCGTGAACCACATCACCCACGTATGGACGCTGTGATTGATCTACGAGGCGTGACTGAAGGCCTAGACGAGATGATGGAGGGTCTTGGCGAGCAAATACGGAAGTCGATGAAGGACGCAGGCATTCATGGATGCGTGAGAGGTCCTCCGTTTAGGATTACGCACATGGGGCGAGAAGCACGTAGACGCATTGAGACTATTCCACCTGACCGCGTTGCCAGAGCAGTCAGCCCATTGGGAAGTGAAGAACGCCTGAAGATAATAGACCTTCTGAAGGAAGGCGGCAAGTCCTTCAATGAGCTAGAGACGCTGACTGGCAAAACGGGGAGTTCCCTGATGCATCACTTAGCACCTCTTCTAGAGGCGGGTTACATAATCAAAGGCGAGGTGCGTGGCACCTACTACGTCACCGTTGAAGGACGGCTCGCATATCGTCTCGCACAGTGGCTGACGGGGCGGGTCGAAGCACAGCGTACCCGAACCGGGGAGAACGGAGAGGGCAAAGTCAATGTGTCTTTCGAAGATGAAGGCAAGGTTACCGAGAGCGAAGGAGATGATCACGAGTGACAGGTTTTACGCATGATCAGACCGTGATGACCACATCTTCGACGCTAGATCTGATTTCGCATGAGAAGGCCAATGTCAAGGTTGAACCGGGTTGTGCCTGGACATACCTCTTGCATGACGGAGAGCGAGTCGGCATTGCCTATTCTGGCCCCTCGAAGTTCGCAATCGACGCAATCACCGAGACCTGTACCGGTGCCGTTGGACGGTCCGTGTCAGGGTCGCTCAAGGGTATCCAGATCTACATCGGAAAGACTGCTATCGAGAATGTTTCAGGGTCTGCTTCTGATAATGTTCTGAAAGCCTGCGGCTATGCAGACGCCCCGGCTTTCCTGCACGCAGTGGATGATGCTATTGAGCACCGTCTCAACGGCGGTCGCAAAGTGCGAATCGCCAAGCAGAACGATGCCATACTCCTTGCTCAGTCTGAGCAAGGGAAACCAATCACACTGTTGGTCAGGCCATCAGGGATTGTGTTCATGAAGGACAGCAACGTGTTTGTTGAGGAAGATGGCCGTACCGTGTCTCTTGGCAAATCTGGCGTGGCAATCAGAAACAAGGACGGAAGAAGCATTGTCTTGGCTGGAGATGGCATCATGGGTCTAGACGAGTTAGGAAGAATCGGTCCAATGGTCGACAGGGCTATGGGAATGATCTGCGGACCAAGCTCTCATAGGATGTTCAGGGATTTACACCACATGTCGGACCAGTCGCCATGTTGTGATGAAGACGACGAACCTGATCACACATAATGCCAACTTGAGCCGTGTGAAAGCTCCCGAACTCTCGGATGCAGCATCATCTTGCGAGAACGGGAGCTGCACCCGGCCTAATCTGCAATTCGTAAAGCGAGTAGTAAGTGCCCTTTTTGTTCATTAGCTGAGTATGCGTTCCAGACTCGACAATTCTGCCGTTGTCAACAACTAGAATCCTGTCTGCGTTCAATATAGTTGAGAGCCGGTGTGCGATTACAATCGAGGTTCTGCCTTTGAGCAGTGCCTTTAGTCCCCTCTGTATCATGTGTTCCACGTAGATGTCGACAGAACTGGTTGCTTCGTCAAGTATGAGTATCTTGGGATTCGCAAGAAGTGCTCGGGCAAAGCTAACCAGCTGCCGTTCTCCCTCGGAAAGTCGCGCGCCTCTCTCGCCGACCTGTGTGTCGAGTCCATTTTCTAGGTTCTCGAAAATCGCTTTTGCTCCAATGGCTTCAGTTGCCTTGATGACCTCGTCATCCGTCGCAGTTGGCTTGCCGTATCTTATGTTCTCTCTGACGGATCCTTGGAATAAATATGGCTCTTGTAGAACAAGGCCAATCCTTGACCTTAGTGAGTCCTGCGTCACGGAACAAATGTTGATTCCATCGACTTCGATTGACCCAGAGTTGACATCATAGAACCTGTTCAGCAAGTTGACGATTGTTGTCTTACCTGCTCCGGTGTTTCCAACTATCGCAACTGCCTCTCCGGGAAGGATGTCGAGATTGAAGTTGACCAAGATTGGCCTGCCTTCGATGTAGCTGAACGTTACATCAGAGAAGGTGATGTGCCCTCTTATTTCAGGCATCTGTCTGGCATCGGGCGCATCCAATACTGTCGGTCTTGTGTCCATGATACTGAATATGCGCTCCGATCCCGCAAACGCGCTCTGCACCGTATTATAGAAGTTTGTAATCGTTAGCATGGGGCGGAAGAACTGGTCGTTGAACTGTATGAAAAGCACAAGAGTCCCGAGAGTTAGGGTTCCCTGAAGAAGCCTCATCCCGCCGAAGGCGAGCATGAGGACTACTCCAATGCTGCCAATGAACCTCACGACCGGGAAGAACGTTGATGTTGCCTTCGAAGCATCAACATTCGACTGATAGTCTGCTCTGTTCAGTTCCGCAAATCGCGCACTGCTGACTTGTTCTCTGGCATAGCTCTTCGTCACTTTCGCGCCGGAGATGCTTTCTGCCAAGTTCGAAGTCACGCTGGAAATGGTCTTTCTGGTGCTCCGATATGCTGTCCTCATCTTCGCTCTGAAATACAGCATTGATACTGCAAGCATCGGCACGACGGTAAGTGAAATGAAGGCGAGCTGCACGTCAACTGTGAATATGACAATGCCGATTCCCACAACTACGAAGAGCTGGGCAAAGGTATCTATCAATTCGCCCGCCAGAAACTCGCTTACCTTGTCAATGTCGTTCGTCAGTCTCGAGAGGATTCTGCCGCTCGACGTGTGGTCATAGAAGTTCTGCGACATCCTCTGCAGATGCTGATAGAGTTCCTGCCGCATCCTGTAAACCGCTTTCTGACCCATGACCGCCACCAGATACCCTGAGCCGTAGCTCGATACCCAACTTAGAAGTTGGATGACTGTGTACAGGATTGATGTGAGAAGCAGTGGGTAAAGGTCGCCAGAAGAGGTTGCGCTTGGAAAGTCGACATCTATGGCCTGTCTGAGAACAAATGGTGACCAAACTGCAAGGATTATGCCCATCGCGACAAAAGCGACGTCTGCGGCGAAGAGTCCTCTGTATGCGAGGAGATACAAGACCATGCGCTTCAGGAGGGTTCTGTCAGGGTACTCATGAGTCCTCTCGTCTTCTTCCTCAACGATGGGTCTGCTCACGTTGCGTGTCCTCCTGTTGTCGGCATGGTTTGCGTTTGCTCTATGGAATCGGCCGTTATTCCCATCCCGGCCAATGTGGCCTGGATGTCTGCATAGAGGCCACCTTTCGCCACTAGCTCTTCATGAGTCCCGGATTCCACGATACGCCCATGTTCCATCATCACGATGAGGTCAGCATTTCTTATTGTAGAGATACGGTGCGTGATTACGAAGGTGGTCCGACCGGCCATCACATTGTCCAGTGCCTGGCGAATCAGGTTCTCTGTCTTTGCATCAACTGAGCTCGTTGAATCATCAAGTATGAGTATTCGTGGGTCGGCTAACAATGCTCTCGCTATCGCAATTCTCTGCTTCTGGCCGCCGCTAAGTGTGACTCCCCTTTCACCGATTACGGTATCATATCCAGTTTCAAGAGATGATACAAAGTCGTCTATCATGGCTGCTTTGGCCGCTACTTCAATCTCTTCCCGTGAGGCATCTGGCCGAGCAAAGGCGATGTTCTCACGAATCGAGGCCGAGAACAGAAAGGGATCTTGATGAACCATCCCGGTTTGTTTCCTCAGGTCCTGAAGGCTATACTGGCGGACATCTACTCCATCGATGCACAATGAGCCTGGTTGTTTGACAAGATAGGTGTCGCCATCAATTGATATCGTACCGTCTTGCGATGTGTATTCCTTTCCGCCTATTCTCGTCTTGCCCTTCTGGTCTATCCTGTAGGTTCTACCCCGGTATGTGACGTTCGGTTGCGAATCCACATCATAGAATCTCGGAATCAGGTTCATCAAACTCGTTTTCCCTGAGCCAGTTCCACCTAGCAACGCCACGACCTGCCCTGGCTTGACTTTCAGGCTCACGTCTCTTAGAATCCACTTTTCGCCATGATAGCTGAAGTCTATCCTATCAAACTCGACTGCTCCCACGACCCTGTCTACACGTACGGGGTTCTCGGGTTCCATCATTTTGTCAGAATTATCAAGGACGAAGAAAGTCCGCTCCGCTGCTGCGGAGGCTCTCTGGTACATACCAACCCCCCAGCTAAAGAATCGAGCCGGAAGGGCTAGCATGGTAACCAAGCTGACAAATGCTACGAAATCTCCCTCGGTCATCACGCTGGTGACATACAGGAAGCCACCGTAGTAGATCAAGAAGCCAGTGGCAACTCCAAGCACAGTAATGAGAAACGGTGAATACAGCGCGCTTAGCTTGAAGGCCCGAATCACTATATCCATGAACCCTCTGTTCTGTCGTTCGACCCGCATTGATTCTCTGTCAACTGTGGCGTAAGACCTGATGACCTTCATACCGACGATGTTCTCTTGCATGACACTGCTCAGCACACCAAACTGGTTTCGGGACGATAGAAAAATCGGGCGCACCCGCTTTGCGAAGACATAGGCGAACAGTATCATCGATGGAACGATTAGTAGCATGTACATAGTTAGCTGCTGATTCAACAGCCACATGACATAGTATGTTCCAAGTAAGGAAATCACGCCGATGAATATCACGCGGTAACCCCAAACTAGGAACTCGCGCATCGTGGTTACATCGGTTGTGACTCTTGCCAACAGCTGACCGGTCTCGTTTTCGTCGAAAAATGCCAAGTCCTTCTCCATGAGACTATCATAGAGTTCAGAACGGAGATTGAAAATCACATGCTGGGCCATAAGCGAAGCTAGGTAACGCCCAATCATATCCAGAGCCGCGTAGAGGCCGCTCAGCAGCAAGTACAGAAGCGCGTAGAAAATGAGGAGACCATATTCCAGATTTGGTATGACGGAGTCTATTATTATGGCGAGGACGAGGGGAGTCACCGTATTGAACGCAACACCTAGACCCGACGCAAGCATAGCGCCTGCAAAGAGACCGCGTTGCTTTAGAGCGTAGCCCGTGAGTCTCCACATATACGCCATTGAATCCGCTGTCTCCTGTGGTCAATGCGTGCATTCCTTGGCCAGCCTACGACCCAATGCTCTGCATTCATCAAGCTTTTCCTCACCGGGATAGTCTTTTGCTCTTAGCGGCTCGTCCTGAATAATGCGTGCACCTTTGCTTCTCAGAATGTCGGCTATGATTTCGGGCGCCTCTCCACTCCAGCCGTAAGAACCGAAGCTTGCTGCGGCCAAACCCGATAAACTTGTCATTGAAGACAGAACCTCGCGGACAGCGGGCAGCGGCTTCTTGATGCGTGTCGAACTGCCAACAGCAACAGCACAGACATCCTCGAGGTTCTGATAGGATGCTGCCTCAATCAACTCGCATTCGCGCCCTTCGGACCGAGCCCCTTCGCATATTGCTTGGGCCATAGCGCGTGTTCGACCCATCGTGCTGTCGAATATCACTGCTACATGCATGTGTGTCGAGTCAGAACGGGCGGCAGTCACCACAAAAGTGTTCTGTAATGTTCAACCGAACATGTCTCCTGGTCACGAGATGGACATTTGCTGTCCTAGTCAAATGCATATATCTGACTTCTATCCCATCTACCAAGACCTTGACAGATAGCGAGACGGATGCCAGAGTGGCAAGGATTTGCGACCTTCTTGTTGCTCACTACGGCAATACGATATCGGACCGGAACACGCCTCCTATTGACGAACTGATTCTAACGATTCTGAGCCAGAACACAAACGACAGGAACAGTCAGCGCGCTTTTGACAGTTTGAAAGCCAAGTACGACAGTTGGGATATGCTACTTTCCGCACGTGAGGAGGCAGTCGCTCAGGTAATCAGGTCGTCAGGTTCCTACCGGTTGAAAGCAAAGAGAATCAAGGCGGCTCTAGCAGAGATCAAAGAAAGAGTCGGGCGACTTGACCTTTCGCTGCTTAAGAACATGGATCTGCAGGATGCAACGAAGTGGCTGACTTCGATATATGGAGTTGGTCCAAAGACTGCTGCGATTGTTCTGCTTTTCTCGTTCGGCAAACCTACGCTGCCTGTTGACACGCATGTGTGGAGAGTCTCGAAGCGTCTAGGTCTCGTATCTGAGAGCACATCACGCGAAGCGGCACAAAAGAAGCTTGAGGCGGTAGTGCCAACGGGGTGCGTGTATTCTATGAATCATAACCTAGTGACTCACGGAAGACAAGTGTGCAAGGCACAACGCCCGCTCTGCGAAAGGTGTTTTCTATCCTCTCTGTGCGACTGGTTTCTTAGTCGAAGGCTCGTCTAGTTTCTTGAGTACATGCCATTCAGTATAGGAACTCAGGGACCTTCCTGCTCGCGTTCACTTGTCGGTTCCTCGTTATCCTCGAGGAGAGGCCCAAAGTTCGCTCTGAGGTCTTCGATTACTGCATCGTCCTCCGGACGGTTTGTCATGATCGTGAGTGTCCGTCCATACCAACCGCAGTCGAGACAGTAGTACGCAGGCTGGAAGCTTCCGAGAAAACCCAAGTCTCGGTATGAGGTTATGTGGATGACCCTTGGGCTCTTGCATACTGGACAGATGGCTATGTCAGCAGAGATTCCTCTTCTCTTGTACTCCTCCAGAGCCTCCTTTACCATCTTGAGTCTTCTGAGGTCCCTCAGTTCCTTGCTCGTGAGCTGACCGGTTACCTGTTCTTCCACAGTGCGGTTCCTCGACTGCTCTAGCTCCCCCACCCGATGATATACCTCTTTCTACATGCGCTCCTGATTTCGTGAAGATTAACGCAGGGGGCAAGACCAAACGTTGAATCTGCTCACTACACCGAGCTGCGTGATATCCTATCCGGCCAAATAGCCTGCATAGAAGTTGACGATACCGAATAGGAAGGCGATTATCCATAGGATCAGTACAACCCACATCCACCGTCGCGTTTTCTTTACCAATGCAGGGGGCATACCTGGTTTGATGAGAAAGATCACCGAAATCACGAGCCCAATGCCGAGTGCAAGGAAGCCTACAATTTCATGTACTATGATATACCAGTTACCGATCAGGTCGCCTAGGATGCCAAAGGAAATCAACCAGAGTAGTCGAGGAAACATCCAGAAGATGACGAGAAGAAGCTGGATAACCACAGCAGAATAGACGACAACATGGTGTAACTTGAACTTCTGACGCTTGGCTCCCCTAGACATGCCAAACAACAACAGCAGGATGGTCACAGTTGCGGCTATCAAGGAAATGATAGCTATGTCAAATGTAGTCAGAACGAGTTGCATTATTATCGCCGCCTCGGGCTAGTTTGGTTGACTGTTCGTGCTCGTCTTCATAAACTTGCTGGGCCCAGCGCAGACCGGACCTGTCTTTTCTCTGCCTCCTGCTAAAGCAAGGATTCCCCAGAGTCAGTGGAAGGACCAGCCCTCGAAAGACGAGGAAGGGTGAAATGCAGGTAGGTCAGTCTGCAATATATCCGATGAACGAACAGAAAAGACGCAGTTCTTACATTGATGTCGTCCTAGTTGTCGCATCAGTGCTGATACTGTCCTTTTCTGTATGGACCTGGGTTAACGCGCTTCCTATCCCGAAGGAGACAGTCTTTCTTGCAACGACAATCGCTGTCGTGATTTCGCTGGTCTTAGTTGTCAACGTCGCCGTACTTGTCGTGCTGCGTCTCCAAAGGAGGGTCACACACCTTGAGAGTTTGTTCACGACTGTCGATGCCAGCGCTCGTGAATCTGAGGGGGATAGAGTCTTAGTCGTAACATTGAGCAACGTCGAGCGTCGCATCATCAATCGCTTGGAAGAGAGCGGTGGTCAGATGGCTCAGGACGAGTTGAGAAGAGCCGCAGGTCTCAGCAAGTCTACGTTAAGTGTGGCGCTATCGTCTCTCGAAAGGAAGTCACTTGTAAGTCGCCAAGTCAGTGGAAAAACCAAAATTGTAGTATTGGATCGGAATGTTCCTCACTGAGTTCTTCTTTGACCCCAAAGGGGGCGTATATTTGTTTTGGAACGATGGTGGCCATTATGAGCGCTTTATCAAAGAGTGCAGGGCCTATTCCGACGCCTGATTAGGTGCTCATGAATGGTTCACGGCGAACCTCTATGTCTATTCTCGGCACTACGTATTGCAGAATCAAAAGACTAGAGGTCTCAAGATGAAGTGTAATGACATTCGCCGGGGCGCTACGCTGATACTGCTAGCGACCTTGGTAATGGTAAGCGTTGGACCAGCGGCAGCAATACAGGTGACGCCGGGCTCTGAACCTGCTCAAGTTGTGCCGCCTTTCGAGGAAATGCTGCCAGGAGTCTATGTGTACTGGGAGTGGTGGAACGAGTCAAGTGAAACCGTTGGACCGGTTCCCGTGGATATCAGGGAACAATACAACTACCAATACATCTACTATGTTGAAGATATGTCTGGAAAACCGTACTGGATTATCGAGAACAGCGAATTCAACTCGACCGATATCTGGTCGTTTTCGAACCTGCTAGTAACCATAATCTTTGATCCCGATGGCACGTTCGTCAGCTGGCTCTCAACCCAGCCCAAGGTGGATAACCCATGGACGGTATTCTGGACTCCTAATGTCGGAGCGCTCTCTGGAGATGAGGTCTTTGTCTACTCATCTTTCTATTACAGCAAGTACAACTACAGCTATTCTTACAAGGCTGAATATGCTTGGGCTAATGAATTGGGCGCGCTCGTGAATCCACTGTCTGTTATTCTTAAACCAGAATACCAGTGGGCCTCGTCCCTGAACGCATCAGTAAGCTATTCGTCCAGATGGAACTACTGTGCATTCGGTTACGATGTCAGCGAGATGACAATGAAAGGCAATCAGACACAATGGATGCAGCACTACTTCGCTGGTCTCTCTGTATTCAACGATACGAACCATAATGACATTATGGATCTTGTTTACGAGCGCTTGATACCCAGCATCCCGGGCAATGCCAGCATTCTGACACCGAACGAGTCGTACCCGTTGATGAACGAATCGAAGTCTGAACTGTTGTATAGCTTCATTGCTGAGAATGCTACCGTGGGTCAGATTCGCACTCCGTTCGTGAATAGTGACAACCAGATTGAATGGAGCGCCGAGGTCACAAACATAGATGGAGAATTGATTTCCCCGTTCACCGAAGCGATTGGACAGCCAAGCCGTCAGGCGAACACCGCAGAATCAGTACCGAAGACTGTACTGACCCGAGTTGAGAGCCTCAGGATGACCTATCGTTTTGAGGTGACTGACGAAGCTGCAGTGCTCAAGATAGATCAGTACATCGGCGAGTTCACAAACCCTGCGGACGGAAAGATGCTGCCAGAAGCTCAAGGACTCAGTCTTGCGCTGAGCTACTGGAGTTCATTCTCCTCTCTTGACCTAGTTCCGCTGGCCGGCACCACCACTGATGCGGCTAACTTGACTGCAAGTCCAGATACCGAGCCAATTGCGGCTGGCGGTCTACTCTTTACCCAAGATGACAAACCTCTGGTGAAGGTCGAATTCGGTGGCACCTATGTCTGGGGCTGGGACAACTCGACAAACACAGTCGGCACAGCCGTGCTGCCCATGTATCTCTTCGCTTACCCCCTGACTGCTAGCACCCCACTGACAAATGCTGCTTCCGGAGCATCAACAATGCTCTCCGGTTCCTACAACTACAGCACTTGTTACGGAAACTGGAGCGGATACTCAGTCCTACATGACCCGGTGTTCATTGCATATCCCGCTGTAAGCCCGGGGGACGTTAGCGGCAGAATATCGGGAACACTCTTTCTCACAGTTCTCGTGGGTGGTACCGCGATTGTGATTCTGTCGGCCGTAATCATAAGAATCAGCAGAGTGCGTAGGTCTTCGTGAAGGGGGCCGCGGCCCCCTCTTCTTTTTCATGGTAAGTGCTGCCAGTATGACTGATGCACCTACGGATATAATCTGGTTGGGCAGTGAACTCACAACATTCTCAGACAATCGTCGAGAAACGCTTTGGCCTTGACTATGTTGTCTCTTTGCCTATGAGAAACTTCTACCGTTATGGCCTTGTCGTAGCCTGCCCGGTGAAGGGCTCGCAATGTCTCAAGTAGGTTAATGTCACCTGTCCCGGGCAATAGGTAACGCCTTCGCCCATCTGCATCAATGAGCTTTCCGTCGCCATCTCTGAAGTGAACGTTTAGCAATCTATGGCCAAACTTCTCCACGATGTCGGTCATCTGTGAGCCATGGAATCGCATGTATTCCAGATCGATTGTAACCCCGAGAGACGTCATTTCGTGTGTCCTGATTATGTCTAGCAGGAACTCGTCCACATTTGGGATGTACGGCATGTTCTCAAGAGTGAGACTGCAATGGGTCTCTTCTGATAATTCCAGAAGTCTATCGAATCTAGTCAGCCATTGAGTCCCATAGAGCTCAGGTGGTCCAGGTGGATGAAGCACTGCGACTCCGATTCCTAGCTTGGCAGCAAAGGCGAATACAGCACTTGTGACCTGTTTGAATTCCTGTTCGTCTTGTGACATAACAAACTTTGGCAGATGAATTGAATATGGCTTGAGTGCGAAGTCCTGCAGAGCACTCTCGATCGTCTTTCCCACCCACTCAGGCTCGTCGCTGTAAATTAGCTCAACATGGTCAAAACCGCAATCTCGCACGCGAACCAGAGTACGAATCTGGTCGGTAAGGAATAGCTCGGGCGACGTTCCGAATCTTATTCCGCCAATTGTTGAGCATGATATGATCAAGTG
>PRDJ01000037.1 GCA_003345555.1 Candidatus Thorarchaeota archaeon | reverse complement strand
AAGCTATTGCCAGCCTTGGTGGATTATCAAAAGCAAGCGAGACTGCAACCCGATTGTCAGATGCGATTGAATCTCGAATGAAAAGGGGTGAGCCAAATGACAACGACTGAATCTGAGATGCCCAGGGAGGTTTCTGGGAAAACCGATCAACATGCTTCCGCTCGCAGTGAGACAGGAGCAAAGGATGATACCAAGCGCCGCACTGACGATATTGCTGCAATCCTCAAGAACTCAGGTCACAGAGTTCACTCTTATTCAAACGGCATTGTTCTAGCAGTCCGACTTGAGGCGGTTCCGGGAACTCGCAGTGTGCATATTGAAATCACGCACGTAGTGGACTTGCGTTCTGACAAAGCATGGAAAACTACAACTGCGATGATGGCAGCGGTACTGGCGCATGTGAATAGGCCGCTGCAAGGCATTCTTGACGATGTGGGTCTCGAAGAATCATTGAGCGAGAAACCTTTGGTCATGCCCTGGGGACGCATTCGTCTGCCGATACTGTTGACACAGTCAGGTAAAGCATCTTCGATAGTCATAGAGACAAGATGGGTGTATGCAATCTGCAAGGACATTCGACCCGCGGCAGACCTTTCATGGCTGACGGACTCGAAAAGGGTAGTGAGCATCAGTGACCTTGCACTTTCGCGGCAGAGCGACATGAGGTCCTCATCCGCAAAGCTGAGAAACGGTGTAGGCAAGAACAAGGTAGCTCTAGTTCGGCAGGCGATGGCGAACGGATGGTATGGTGTGTTAGCCCTCGTCACTATATTGGTAGGGCTGATGACAGCTTCCATGGTCGGTCTAGGACACCCAACTGCAATGATTGTACCTCTATTGCTCGCAGGAGTTGCCGGCATTGCGACTGTCAAGCTGCTGTCTACATCGAGGCGGAGATTCAACGAGCTCGTTCTTGCACTGAAGACCGAGCATCTCCACGCATTGGAGGTGGGAGATTCCGCCAGAACCGCAAAATCAGCTGAGAAGAACCGGGACTTGCTGAGAACGGTTGAAGACCTAAGCTTCGTTGTCTCACCTCTGATGGTGATGGCGGCAGAAGCACTGAAGGCGGGCGATGTGAATCATGCTGTTTCGTCGGCATGTTACGTGCTAGATGAGTGTGTGCGCCTCTCACCAAGCCCTGCAAATGAGATCGAACCATCTCTGGCTGGAACAGACGAAGGTCTCAAGAGATTCCTTGGATTCATGAAGTACCTCGGCGTAAATTCAGAAGAGGAAAGCTTAGCTGTTGCCTACGTTGGACTCACCGGACATCTGTCAAGTCCCATAGGATTCGGGGAAGTCGTCGACCACATGACATCACTGACAAACGTCTTGGGTGACTCGGGAGTGCTCACCCAAGATGCTAGGGAGAAACTCGACAACGTCATGAACACGTGGGCAATGGAAACTGTTGCACATGAACTCGAACAGATTCTGCATGGGCCGGACGAAACAGTATCAGTTGCTCGTTCACCGGAGACGAAAGCAGAAACTCAGCCAGATTTCGATCAGCCCGTGACTGGAGGCAAACATGTAGACAGGAATGAGGAATTCAGACAGGCCTCCCAATCCATACGTGATAATTCAAGTCCTACTACGGACTCTCTGCCGTCCAGGAAATCAGAAGCATCGGCCACTTTGCGAATGCAAGAATCTCTAGAGAGCCCAGTTGCTAGCAAGTCTGTTGAGAGCGAGGACAAAGACTCGGCAGCACAAACACGTTATGTTGCCAAGATGGATGACCCCACCAAAGCTGACACAGTCGTCAAGACACGCGGACAGGAACACTCTGTGCGGGCATTGGTTCACAAGGATGCCGGTGGAAAAGCAACGGAAGAAGGACAGAACGATGAGGATAGAGACATCTAGTCGTTGGCCATCGACCTCGCTGGGACTCAACGGGCTCGTACATGTTTGGGGACCTGCAGGTGCCGGGAAGAGTCTCTTTGCCGTCGCGATGGCAGCCCAAGCGTCTGCTAACACTCAGGTTGAATGGATTAGCACAGATGGGAAGATGTCCTTCATACCTCATCTCAAGAGAAACGTGAAAGAGCGGGGCGGTAGCACTGGCAACATCCTCGTGACAATGACTCGGAGTCACAACGAAGCACAGCGAGCTATTCTCAATCTTGTGCCCTTGCTCGAAAGGAGCACTGCACTAATTGTGGTGGACCCAGTGACGCGAGTGGCGGACATGGCGCGTTCGAACCCCACGTTGTGGGGTCAAGAGCTCATTGAGGAGGCGCTGCCCACTCTTGCTGCCCTAGCGGCCAATGGATCAAGAGTGCTTGTTACCAGCGAGTGCAGATTGCTTCAGGAAAGCGAGAATGCCCCAGTTCATCAACAAGCAATCAGGCGCTGGTCCGATAAAGAGATTCTCATACGAAGAGAGATGGCGGGTCGATATTCTAGCATTACAGGCATTGATCCGAAATCTGGAGTTCAGACGCAGATTGGCAGACTGAGACTTCTGGACACGGGACTGATTGAAGTAAACTGCATTTGCCAGTCATCAGACATCGGGAGGAATCCATAGAGCATGTTCGGCGGCCTTCTGTGGAAAGGAATCGTGTTCGGTCTGGTGGTCATGGTGGTCTTAACCGTAGGGACTGAGATTCTGGCTTCAATCATTTCAGTTGTTGTATCAGCACGTCATGGTGACTTGCTTCCTCTTATATTGACATTCGTTGGAACTCTTGTCCTCTGCCTGCTGGTGCGACGAGTCAAGAGCCATTCTCCAACCAGACCGATTCTAACCATGTTGGCTTACGGAACAATCGCTTACGTGGCCGCTGTCTCATTTGCGTACGTTCTTCCATGGGGACTTCTCGCATCCTTCATCACATCTGTGGCCACCATTCTTAGCTTCTCCGCAGCAGCTTTCCCTCCGAGCGTCTGGAATTACAGAGGAAGGTCTCAACTGCGTTCGCTGGCATTGTACACTGACAACCCATCAGGTCAAATCACCCCAACAGCGATCGCGACACTCTCTAGCGCCCTCATGCAACAAGCACGAGTGATTGTACTGCAGCAGGAAGATAGACACAAGGTTATACAGCTGATGAAGGAGAGGCCCCTTCTACCTGTATCGATTACTCGTCTTGCAGACTGCTATGCTGTAATTGTTACTTCCTCAGATGCCGATGAAGGAGTGTTTCGCAAGGCAACGTCTACGCTTTCGGAATATGGTATTTCCCATGTGAAGCGGGCCCGGCCCTTGCTAGCCGAGGCCGTTCTTATGCTTCCACTCATTGATGAATCATATGGGCTCAAGATGCGTGACTATCGCATAGTCAGAGACAGCATGGCGTTGACTCAAGCAATTTCCCAATGGCCGGAGAGACTGACAGTCTTTGCCGACAAAGGAAGCCTCGTAGCTGTGTTTCCAGAAGAGATTGTTCCCGGCCTCAAGACAGAGGAAATCCCACGAGGGCTGGAGACCGGTGTAGTCCTGTTTAGGAATTACTCTCTAATCCGAGGAGGTGATGAGCATCTATCGCAGGCCGCTTGAGGAGATAGCGATTGACCCTGCGCCTCACTTTTCTTTGGTGCCCAAACCCCTAGATGCAGTATTGGGGAGGCTGCTCATACCGAGCCAGATCAGCTTGCTTCATGGTCCTAGTCGGGCACCCCTCACGGCACTTGCACACTTGGTCACTGTCTGCGCAGCCAAAGCAAACGGGCAGCGCTCGGTCTATCTACATGCCGGGAACAACTACAGTCCAACATTGGCTAGGTCCTTGTGCGGTCGGTACCAAGATGCGTCGGGAATCCTTCAACGCATAGCTGTCGGAAAAGTGCTGAGTCTTTCAGACATAGAACATGAGCTATCACTCATTCGTGACACTGAACGAGTGCAGGTCGTTGTGGTCGATAGCCTAACGTCGGCACTTGATTTGAGTGACGATGTCACCGGTCCAGGAAGACAAAGAAAGCTCTTTCATACACTGGAGACGATAAGGGAATTCGTTAATCATAGCTCAGCGCATGTGATGATGACAGACCACTCTTCACCCAATTGGTCCTCTGGTGAGCCCTCCCCGATTGGCGGCAACGTCGTGGCGCACAACGTTGACAGCGTCGTACGCGTAGAGAAGCTGGATGTTGGTACGGACAACCTAGTCACCATACTTGTAGAAAGATGTCCTCTTCCCGATCCTCCAACGGGGGTTGTGATCAGGTTGTCAGCAAAAAACATCAGCAGCATCAAGTGAGGACTCCCAATGGGCGTAAAACGGTTCAGTGTCATTCCGTGGGTCTGGGCCGATTCATACGAGATTCTCGGAACCATTGCAGTAGATGCACCGAATTACATCACCCGAAGAGTCTCTGTCTTGAAGCGGAAGAAGACCTACAGAGAAAGAGTACCTCTCGAGCACCTTCTGATGGGATTTGGTCTCATCAAGACTGCACTTCGTAATAAGGTGCTGCCCGTCTTGGTCTTCGATGGACCTCCGGAGTCCTTGAAGAGAGAGCCAAACCCCGAGCTCGTGATAAGAGCCCATGAGGTCTATTCTGAGTTCTCACGAGAGAGTGACCCCTACAACGAGAAAGTCTCTAGAGAGATTCTAAACAGCCCCGCACTTCGCATGTATTTTGCAGCAGAACACCTCAAGGACTTGGCGCGTGCCATGGGTGTTCCCACTTTGACGGCACCTTCAGAGGCGGAAATGCTGTGCGCGACATTGTGCAGGGGCGGCCTCGTCAAGACAGTTGTATCAAATGATGCGGACGCCTTATTCTTTGGAAGCCCTCATGTGACAAATCACATGGAGTTGTCCCGAGGCCGCATCTGTAGAGCTACGCTTCAGGAACTCGAAGACTCACTTGGTCTGGGCCTTGACCAGCTTAGAGACCTGGCAGTAATCTGCGGCTGCGATTTCCACAATGACGGCATCAAGGGAGTGGGTCCGCACAAGGGAACCATCCTCTTGAAGCGGTATGGGAGTCTAGAGGCTGTCTTGAGGGCGAAAGGTTACCGCCCCGATGAGAGGGAACCGCTCCTTCTCGCGCGAGAAGTCTTCGAACAGACCGCCTACATTTCCGTTTCAGGCCTCGATGCATCTCTTAGACCGCCAATCGTGTCCAAGCTTGTTTCTCTTCTTCTGCCCTGTTTTGGTCAGGAAAGGAGTGAAGAGACTGCTGACCAGATTGTCCGGATATGGCGCGAATTCGGGAGACACCAAGCCACATTGGAGCAGTGGACATGAGAGCCCGCAGTGGGAACTAAGACCACGGATCCAGCCAGTCTCTGGAGACAGGATTGTAGAGTCTATTTAGTACTGTCATGTAATAGGATTTGTAAGATTGGATGACCGAGACCATGAATTCGCAACCAGTCTCCTCAAGTCGGTCTCTGATCACCTCAGAGGCAAGTGTACTCCTTAGACGAGGAACTCTTGCGATTGCCACAACATCGCCCGCGGACTTGTTTGTGAGTATACGACAATATGGAAAGACCCCCACAGCCCATCGCGTGTATGATAATAGATCTCTTGCGGACATGCCAGTCGAACAAGCGAAGATTCCTTCGGGCAAGCTGCAGTACTCAAGCGCGGGATAATACATCAGTCGCACAAGTCTTTTCTTGAACAGACTCGGGATGATATGTTCCGCCGTGCCCGCAGGAAAACCCATCCTTTCGAACAACCATCGGCGTGTCGGTCTTGTCCCTTTGAAGCTCCACAATATGCTGAGAGCATCAACTTCACGCTGCATCGGAACTGAGGGAGGTCCAAGCACGGGCGGCTCGGACCCTGTTAGATGCAGAATGGTGGATCTTGGCGCCGGTCGGCGTTCGTTCCAAGGCTCCCTCCATACTGACTTGCCAACATCATAGAGGTCAAGCCGCACGGACACAAACTGGGACTGAACAGAAACGGTAAACGAGTTTTCAGGCAAGTCCCGTTCGCTCGGGCCTTGGGAACCGACCGGCTCAACTTGACCGACAGCGACGCGGAAACCTGCATGAGCCAAGTTCTTGGTTGTGGTTTTTGCCGCGTGCTCGCGGCGGAGGAAGCACTTGTCAGCTATTGCCAGAGGCCTGTCCACGCCTCTCTCTTGAGACATCATAACGTACCTATACTGAAGACCCATAGACCCGAAGGAAGGTACATAGTCCTCTGTTATCACCATCTGAAGAAAGGCTGACGCATGATAGGATGCGCTCTTTGTCAGACCTGTGGCGTTCATGACATCCGCACCTGTAGGACAACCGGGCATCGGACGTTCTGCCAAATACGCACAGATATCCCGGACTGGCTTATACTCCAAAGCATTGAGTTGTTGGCGAACCTCGCTGAGTATTCCCTCGGAATCGCCTGCGATGGATCCATCTGCTCTGAGCGTCATCACTGGCCATATCACCGAGGATGATTGGAGGAGCTCAAGTTCCTCGGAGATTCCGCTTCTCTTTTGTTTCCCCTTTGTCTCTCCATCTCGTAGCCTGTCGATGATATCGTTGGGAAGGCGGCCGCTCATATCACCGGGTATCATAGCAAGCCAAGTATCAATGATGGTGCTTCCAAGGGGGTCTTGGGGGAGCATTTTCATTAGACGATGGCCTACCTTCCTAAGACGCTTCCTCATTCGGCCAGCTGTCGGCGCAGCGCGCAGCGCTGCTAGCAAATCCCTCAACACGCCAACTTTGAGACGCAGTATACTGGTCCGCCATAGGACTTCTAGCCAAGCCGGTCTCCTTGCGATTTCCTTTCCGACATGGTGAATAGCTAGGACCGCGGCGGCAAAGGAGTCGAGGCCGGGATTATAGAGCTGCCAACGTGTCTTCGAAGGTATGTCGTCAGTGACTACCCTGCAGAGAGCATAGATAATTGACGGCCTGTTCGGAAGATTGTCGGGAAGCAGCGAGTCAATCTGCATTCTCAATGTACTACCCTTGGCGGCCAGAGGACGATCCCATCCAGTAATTGATTCTGTTGCCAGAGACATACCTAAAGCTGAGTCTATTCTGTCCTCGCCATATGCAGACGATGGGAGAGGATTCAATCCTACAGTGGACTCGTAAAGGGGCTCATCAAGGACAAGCGTCTGACATTCCAGAGCATATGGAACCAGAACTAACTTTCTCAGCAATTGAAGATCGTCTTCGAGAGCTCTCCGCTCACGCGCATCATGAAGCCTATCAATGACCGGCCTTCTGCGGCCGCTCTGTAAACGCTTTGACATCTTGGCGATTCGTCAACGTGTCAGACCTCTTATGACTACCGGTCAAAACCCGAAAATGCCGTAATCTATAGTCAAACAGAGCCCGAAAAAAGCCCCAAATGTAATTTGAGGCATTAAGTGTATTGAATAGTCGTGCCCAAATACCCATGATATCTCAAATCCCCCAAAGTACAATATGGCTACTCACAGTTGTGAACAGTTAGACCTAGATATACTGACTCGTTCTAAGATTATCAGATTGAGCAGGGTCGTGAACGAGAGTGCAGTTTGGAATCGTTGAACTTCTAATCGGTAATATGCAGTTCTCGCTGAGAATCGCTCCTTATGTCATCATAGTTGCGACACTGTTCAGAAGCATATTGCTTTTGACCGGCTACAAGCGTGCCTTCAATACCTGGACAAGGAATACTGTGCTATCGCTTCTCAGCATAGTGTTGGCGCCGGGGATCTTCATCAATACTGGAATCCGGTATGTTGTGTGCTCAGTCTTGGGTATCCATCTCGATGGCTTTGGTGTAGGGACCACATATGCAGAAGTGAACGTCTTCATACACGTGGAAAGACCGCCTAGGGTTGCTGCTCTACTTGTTGCCCTCTTCCTCAGCTCCCTAGCATCTGTGTTTGTTGGATTCCTGCTTCTGTTCGTGCCCATGAGCCTATTGATGGAATTCCCTCTTGCCTTCGTGTGCTGGTACCTAGCGGTAGCAGTCCTCCTTAACAGCTGCATTCGAAGCGGGGATCTCACACTAATCGGAGCTTCATTGAAGAAACAGGGCCGTCGAGGTGCAATTGAGCTTCTTGTGGTAATCGCCGTTCTTGTATTATTCTACACACAAGTCGTGGGGGTGTATGTCTAGACATGAGGACGAGAGGCCTTGTTGTCGTGGCTGTCGTTATAGCTCTCATTGCCGGGACGTCTCAGTATTCTGTCACTATCAATTGCCCGAACTTAGCGCAGATTTCTGGCTCAGTGACAAGCCCCGGGGGAAACAACGTGAGCCTAGCGTCCGATTCCGGGAGCACAATCGAAGTGAGTCCTTACCTAGTGATAGAGATGCCGAATTCGAGCGTTCCGGCACTAGGCAAGGCATGGTCAACCATTCTCAATTCGTCCGGCATTGTGAGTCATGTATTGTCGACTCAAGACATTCTTGCGCAGCCCACTTTGTTGCAGCATGCGCCTGCAGTTCTTCTGGATGGAAGTCTGGGTTCGGGAAACGGAAGTGGGATACCAGACACGTTTATCCAACTGCTGATTTCGTGTGACATTCCTGTGATACTCACAGGTCGAGCTGCTTGGTTACTCCACAGTCTGAGGGCGTCGCCGTTGGCGTCGGCGACTGCATCGGTTTCTCAAAGGCTTCTCACAGCGCCAGGATACGAGACAGCTACATTTCTCAACTCCCCAATCACACTATCGATATCTTCTCAGCTTACTGAGGAGACTGGTCTGGTTCTGCCTGTTGACATGGCTCAAGGCGAACATTCCCGCATCGTGAATCTCACTGGCGTGAAAAATCATGCGGACCTCGCAGTGCTTCGGTACGACTCATATCCACTTGACTGCTTCCTGTTTAGTCCTGAAGACCCCACCAAGTTGACGGACCAAGGTCGTGGGCTGCTGGTCAACATAATTGCATTCTCAGTCGCCCTCAGAGAGACTTCGACCACGAACGTAGTTAGCCAGCTCCAAGCACCATATGACAGTCTGTTTGCCGGCGGGTATCGCTATCTGCATGAACCGACTCTGAAGGCCGCATACGCCGTGGTGCACTCTGCGAAGTCTGCATTGAGTATGTCGGACTGGTCAACGTGGAAATCTCAGAAACAGCCGTTAATCCAAGGACTCCTCGATAGTCTCTTCGTCGACTACGGGTCACAAGCTGGCTTCATGAACTCGGTAAGTGAGAATACAGTGAGCGTGCAGACCGCAGCAGAAGGGCTATGGCTGGCTTCTTCTATGGGACTTCTTGCACGTTACGGCTCAGACAAGCTCATTTCGTATTTGGCTTCGAGACAGGATGCTGAAGGAGGCTTCAACAACGATCTCACAACTACATGTCTAGTTGTCGAGGGCCTAACCCTCTCGGCCAGCCTTGCCTACGTCAACACAGCCAACGCCGAGACGTGGCTCCGTAGTTGCATCATTGACGGGTCCAAGACATCCAACCCCGACCTATGGGGCGCAGTAGGACAGAATCCGACTACCATCACTGCAAGGACCTCTTATGCCGCCCAATACATCATGGCTCTGCAGCTGCTGGGCAAGAGCCATGGAGACCCTCTCAAGCTCACCAGTTGGATTACAACTCGGATGTCCAATGGCGATGGATCATACAAGGAGACGCTTGGCTCAAGCGGGGAGCTAGTCACCGGGACCTCATCGGCTCTCACGGCCATGGCAATCATGAACACTTTAAGCTATCAGAATCTGACCACAGGCATGTCCTGGCTAGCCGCCAACCAGCTACCATCGGGGGGTTTCGGCCTCACTGAAGCAGCCAGCGACAATGTGGGCAAGACATGGCCGACAATGAATGTCGCTCAGTGCATCCAAGCCGTCGGACAGCAATCTGAATCAATGGCTAGTAAGGTAATGAGCTTTCTGTCACTCTGTGAGACCGGACTGGGTTTTGAGGTAATGGAAAAGATACCATCACTGATGTGGACGAGTTGGCTGGCATCGATATCCAGACTGTCTCATTCAGCAGGGTTCTCAGACTATTCGCTTGCCAAGTCGTATGTGGATGGACTAGTGGGCTGGTCCCAATATCCAGGCAACGTGACTGCTGCGACGCCGATTGAGTATTCTCCAACTCAGTATCGGATGCAGAGTGCATGGACTCAATACTTTGGAGCAGCCGTGTACGCTGCACTCGGAAGCGGCATCCCGGATTCTGCTGTATCCGCTGGCCAACTATACGTTTACCAGTGTCAGGATCCCTCCGGGCACTACAAACCAACGGCGTTCATGGGTACACCACAAATGCAGTACACAGTTGCGGCTGTAGAGTCACTGTACCTCCTGAATGCATTAGACACGGTTCATTACAGAACTAGCCTGGAGTCGGCAGTATTAGCTGAATTCGAATCAGGGCAATGGTCCACGGAAGGTTGGACACTCAAGCCATTTGCCAGCCAACAATCAGCAGTCGACTGGCTTTGCACGAGGACTGCGCTCAGACTAGGGATACTCGATTCTGCGAAAGCCGAACAGGTACAGCAATCCGTTACAGCCAGAATTCAATACTCGGACTTGTGGGCGCTCAGCAGAGACGTAGCAACTCTAGCTCTCCTCAACGCTTCTGGATTCTCAGCAAGCCTTGACTGCGTTGACTCACAAGCAATCCTCCAGTCTCTCGGAGGAACACCATTCTCGGACGGCTGGTTCAACTCGACCAAGTTGTGGCAACCCATCTATGCCGCAGGAGTCTTGGAGATGATCTCGATTCTTGGTCTCCGCACACGTCTAGCAACCCCATCTAGCAGCTCAATCAACGCCACCGGGCCATCAGTCACAGAGATTGGCTCCTCTATGGTGCTCGCAGTATCAATGACGCCACTCTCAGGTCGTCATTGTGTCATTGTCTTCGCTTTCGAATGCTGGCGGCTCTTCCGGTATGTTAGCGATACGGACTCAATACAACTCAGCATCCCCTGCGACTACAAGGCATTAGGTCCTAGCAACATAGCGATTATGCTCCAAGACTTCAGTTTGACAAGAGCATACTGCACAGTCTCGATACAGGTCCAAGGGACGCTTCAGGGAACCTTGCAGATTCCAGCTTCCAGATTGCCTAGAGGGCACAATGTCAACGGCACCATTGATTGGTCGCTTGAATGCGGATTCGCAGCGGGGCAGACACATGTATCAATTGATCTTAGTAACGGGCTTGTCCATCAGCAAATAGAGTATACTACTCAGTCACCACTTTCATTCTCTCTTCCAACTTCTGGGCTCCTTGCAGGATTATACAGCATTACGGCGCAATTAGACAAGCCGTATTGCCAGAACCTCACCTTGCTACGGCAGGTCACGTTGCTTGAGCCGGTCCAGACGTACATTTCGGCATTGGCACTCATCCAGGGGAAAATCAACGAGACGCTGACCATAGGGTGGTCCCTCCATTACCTTGCAAATGGCAGCGACATACCGAGTCAGCGGGTCAAGATTACAGTCAGAGACCAGTCCGGTGCAATTGCTCTCGAGCGCTCAGGGACCATATCACCGTTTACTTGGGCGCCAAGTCAAAGGGGAAACTACAGCTTCATTCTCTTTTTTGCGGGAAATGACAGCCTTGAGAGTGCATCCTTTGCCGGAGCGATTCACGTCTACGAGAGTACGAAACTGCAATGGATAGGAGCACAAGTGCAGAACCAGTACTCATCTGGATCATATGATGTAAGGCTTTCCACAGAAAGCGGAATCCCATTGTCGAACTATCCCATTCATATTATTGTCACGTCGCCGTCTTCTGCTGTAATCGTGAATACGCAAATGGTTACAAACGCGACTGGGTTTGCAAGACTGAGCTTCATTCTAGATGACAACGGAGTCTATCTCCTAAACGCATCAATTTCGGACATTGGATTCCTTATCGGATGCTCAGCCAGCCAAGGTCTTATATCATGGTCCGCCAGCTCGCTCGTCGTCGGCGGGACTACTTCCGAATCGCTGGTCGGTACGACATGGAACCTGTGGACTGAGATAACTGACTCCAGCTCAATGCCGGTCTCCGGCGTACAGGTGACACTGAGAATTGTCTACCTGCCGTCGACTATTATTGCCCAACAAACACTGACGACAGATTCTACTGGCCGTGTAGTGTTTCAATGGGCAGGGAATACTGCAGGCACATATAGGTTTGAAGCTGAATTCGGCGGGACACTCTCAAGAGGTAACTCTCTTTGCACTGCTGTATTCGAGCTTCGAGTTCCTGTGGTTGTTCTGATAACAGCAGGCGAGAACCCTCTGGTGGGAGAGGAAGACTGGCTTGAGATCCTAGCGCTGGACTACAGGGGTATTCCCATTTCAGGATTGACTGCGAGCGTTCTTGTCAGAGGCCCGACCAACCAGACAGTGTATCAGACGACGGTGACAACACAGAACCAGACCGTGCACGTGGCTTGGCTGCCCGGTCATAGAGGAATCAACAGCATAGTTGTCTGTATCGATCGTCAATACTGGTATGAGAGAGTGGAGAAGACCGTCAGTGTTGCTGTGATGGAAACTCCTGTGATTTCAGCTGATATTGCAGCAGCTCCTGTCGCGCCGTGTTCCATATCTCTTGAATTGACTGTCAAGGGCCACGACCAGTCAAGACTTGCAGGTGTTGAGGTGATAGTCGTGGCAATAATCGATGACGAAGTGATTCTTGATTCCTCAAACCTGACATCGAGCGTGGGCGAGATCAATCTCATTCTCCAGTTACCGTGTTCCGGAACGTTGAACGTAAACATAACGTGTCCATCGCAAGGATGGCTGGTTGGAGCATGGGTACTCTGTGAGCGCACGGTTCTTGGCATGACCAGCATCAGCCTAACATCACCGGCTCAACCGGTCAAGCAAGGGTCACTTGTGGGACTCGTGGCTACACTAACAGACTACAATGGGTACCCGATTATAGGCGCTCAAGTCGACATCGTGATTGGCTGGGCAAGCGGAACAGTCTGTTCGTCCTCTACTACGATCACGGGAGCAGGCGGCAAGTGCAGCATTGCTTACATCTTCAACACGGTTGGAGACTTCGTAATCACTGCTTCCTTCGGTGGGTCAGGACTCCAAGCTCCTTCAAATCATAGTGAGCCCCAGAGAATCTTTGTAGTACCTGGCATTGTTGTCATCCACGACGCATCATACCTCATCGGGCAAGATTCGGAGGTGGACCTCGGTCTGAAGGACGCTCTCGGAAACAACATTGCAGGCAGAACTTTGCTGTTGAGAATCGACTCTGGCAGCAACACTCTCTTCCAAAGCCAAGTACAGACGATTGATGGTCTCGTGCGCATTCACTGGACTCCGACGAATCGAGGACAGATTCTCATCCGAGTGTTGCATGCCGGAGATGTCTACTACTACACAAACTCAACAGTCTCTTGCGTGCCCGTCATGGAGGTCGCAACAGGAAGCCTTCTCTTATCTGCGAAACAGACAGATGTGCTTGGCATTGTAGCACTTCAGTATTCCCTGACAGCCCAAGGTAACGTCAACGGCGTTACTGTGCATTTCGAAGTTCTAGGCGTCAACCTCGTCCCGGTCTGGACTGCAGAAGCGAAAACCAACAGCTCCGGGTTTGTTCAGATAATCTATGTCGCCCAACAGGCCTACGGCATCCTGATGGTAGTGGCCGAGCCAGCGGCCGATGAATGTCTACTGGGAGCGGGAACTCAGAAACAGCTTGTGGTTATGACTGAGGCTCAGCTTTCAGCAACGTTCGGCCCCATACCGCCTTGTGCCATTAACGAGGTGACTGTGTCTATGCAGGTCCAAGACGAGCTAGGCGCACTCATAGATGGAATCTCTGTCATCGTACGAGTATATGATCCATATGGCCAGCAAGTCAAATTGGGACCCATGTCATCGTCGATCACTCTCCAAGTCAGAAACGGGACAGCAGGGTTCGCCTTCACGCCGCAGTACCCGGGGTTGTACACCCTCGACGTCTCTTCTTCGGGCTCTGTCATTGTGCATCCATTCCAAACGACAACGCTGCACACTGTGTATTCACGAACGTCATTGGTTGTATTCGTTCAGAGTCCGTGCATGGAGGTCGGAGCATACCTGAATGTCACAGTCCTCCTGAGTGACTCTGATGGACTGCCCATGGATGGTCGGACGATTTCACTGCAGTTGGACGGCCCGGGCAGTCGGCTCAAAGGGCCCGTTGATGTGGTGACAAACGCCACGGGCTACAGCACATGGAGAGTTCAGATGGATGAGATAGGTCTCTGGAAACTGCGAGCAGACTTCGCTGGAATAGGCGTGTATCTGGCGACAACCGCCTCAGTTGAGCTTGACGTGAGATATGCCACGAATCTTGACGCGTCATTGACCACTACTGCAGAAATAGTAGCAGGTAGGAGCCTTGCTCAGTTGCGAATGCTGCTCTCCGATTCTGGAGGCACTCCTCTTGAGGGCTTCAGCGTGCAATACGATGTCTATCACGAAATCATTGGACTGTGCCTCGAAGGTAACATCATTCAATTAGGGCAGAGCCCGGTTCTTCTCAACCTGACCCTTCCGCTGGCCGGCAACTACACGGTCATTCTATCATTCGCCGGGACTGAGCACTATCTTCCCTCGTCAGCTGCGGTCAGCATTTGGGCGAGAGGAACTACAACCATTGTGTTCCAGTGCCCTGCCAGAACAGACAGGTCAGAAGATGGACGACTAGTACTTACAGTCGTTGATGAATCCTGCACGGAAATGGCAATCGAGCAGCTTGATTTGCAGATTGAACTGACAGGTCCCAACGGTCTGATTGCACTCGCTGGTCTTGTTCACATCAATGGTTCAAGACTAATAATCCCGCTAAGAGGGTTCGCTGTTGGAGACTACGAAATCACTGCTACTGTTCCTGATTCTGTGATGCGCTTGGGAGGCTCGTCATGGTTGGATTTCGTAGTCAGCACCACTTCTGCCCTTGTGATCCCGGAGAAGGCGTTGCCGGGAGTACCTAGCCGACAACACTACATGATCTTCTTGTTGACTGATTCTCTTGGAGATGCAACCTCGGGTATGACAGTGTTTGTGAGTCTATACGACCCGAGAGGCAGAGAGATCTATGGTAGCCCGCTCACAACAAGGACACCTGTCGTATCCACCCTCGGAGGAACTCGGGTTGAATGGACACCATCAGAGATTGGCAACTACACGCTGATACTGGTATTCGACGGAGATGCACTCAGGACCGGTGCATCAATCGAAATCGTAGTTCTGATTAGGTACGAATGCACTCTAGGACTGGATATTCCAAGACAGATTGTCTATGGACAAGCGTTGTCTCTCTCGGTTACACTGTCTGGCCCGGTCTCTAAGATACAGGAAGCGCAGATCGTGGTCATCGTGACTCTTGGAGGAGTCGAAGAGAGACATCTTTCTATTGTGACCGATATTAGGGGAAGCGCAACGCTGAGCATCGAGGGTTTGGGTGCAGGTAACCACAGTGTGTTCGTTGTCTATGAGGGTTCGCCCACATACAACGTGTGCGCAAAGACCGTGAGCTTGACTGTCAGTCCGATTGTATCAATGAAGGCCACGGCCAATTCTGATGCAGTTGTCGGGATTAGCTGCATAGTGACCATCGAATACGAGGTAGCTGGTCTCAGCTCAGAATGGAAAGGCACTCTGACTATCGATGCTCGTGGACCGGAAAACACCCTCGTTGGTCAATGGGCATTTTCTGTGACGAGGAGCGGCTTACAGCAGGTTGTATTCATACCAGAGAAAGAGGGAACCTATCTCCTGAATGTCACTCTTTCGGGGTTGCCAGTACTGGCGTCGGAGAGGAAAACATTCACATTGCCTGTCAGGCAGTCAATTCCAATTCAGTTGGACGAAAGCACTATCCCTGTTGTGTCTGAGATAGGTATCATAGCAGGAGTAGCCCTCTTCTTGAGTAGGAAGCTCAAGAAGATGGAGTCACTTCTACCCGGAGAGTGGGAGCCCTAGAAGAAGTGCTCTCATCATAAAACACCAGCCTCGCCTCCCACGGGTGGTGGTAACCGAATCTGAGACAGTAGATCATCTACATCATCATTCCAGGTACCGTCCTCTCTGAGCAGCCTTTGATAAAGCGTACTCATGTATCCACGGTAGGAGCTGACACGCTGGCAGCGCAGCTCAATCCCACGTTCTGACGCTCTCTCTTCCAATGATGATGCGAAGCTATGTGCGGACCTTTCTGGTATACGAGACATGATGAAGCATTTGCCTCCGCCGCCGCCCATCTCAACAGCGGCTGTCGGAGTATGAAGAAGAAACGCTCGTGCTAAGCTACATACTTGATCAGGAGGACCTTGAGCCATGGTGAATAGCGAAGCTACGCCCAAGGGGTTGATGCCATACTGTAAACGAACCACGCCCTCGTCCCTTAACGAAGTCAATGTAGTCTGAAGTGTTCGCCTGTCGACGCCCATCGATTGCAAGTAGGAGTCCTGCTCACACGCCGAGAGTAACATCTGTGTTGATACAAGGTCCAACACTTTGGCTTCTGTCATCGTTGGATGATGCGCTGCACCCCGCCAGACACCGAATTCGTTCTCAAGTCTTTGAAGAGACCTTGTTTCATCGATTGAGTTTAGTATTCTTGGGGTGGCCACAGTCCACTCCCTTCGCTTTGCGTTGTAGAGACCGAGGTTAATCGACCTAGCAGAGAAGCCAATCTCAACGACCGTCGGCCTTGCTCTTCGTACGCGCTCTACGGCATCGGGCGGCATAAGCATGACATGTACGTAGGGAGGCTTTTCGCTGGCAAACCCCAATCGGGCGGTCCATTCGAGGTGCTTGTGAGGCCATCGGTGCGCCGTGCCTACGTAGACGATGTTGCGTAGCCCAAGCGCATTGGGATTAACCTGCGCCCTAAGCCTCAGTCCGTGCACCAGCATGGCAAGCCTATCGCCCCAAGCCTTCACGGACGCACGTGCTTCCGATTTTGACACAGGAAGCCGAGTCTGAATCCGTCCTGACGAGTCTAAGGTCTGCGCATAGTCAATCACCCTGTCAACCCAATTGGGGATCTGCTCCGTGATTTTGTGCAATGCTACCAGCCAAGCAGTCCCGCGTATAGTCTCGGGTATCTCCTTTCGCGGCGTGCGAAGCTGACCCGAGTCCGCTTCTCTCATTATTCTGACGTATTCAGGAGGACTGACCTCGTCAATTCTGCACTGAATGTGAGCCAGAGTCAGCATCCTCAATAGAGAGTGAGGAAGAAGCTCCTTCCCCAACTCAATGGGATCTCTCTTTGGAATCCTGTTCTTGGTCACCCAAGCAAGAAACGCCATAATCTCTTCTCTGACCTGCGGCGGGAAGGAAGTGGGTACGAGCTGCTCTGTGAAATCGCGCATCGTCTTTCCCCTGTGGAGACCAGCGATCTCGACCCCCTGTGTAAGATTCGCAATTGCCTTCCAAGAAGGAGGAGGACCATCCAGTAGATCTCGGGCCTGTTCTGGTAGTGCCTCTTCGGACCCTGAAACGGAATCCATCGATTGATAATACTCCCAATCCTCTTCCAACGTCAGCATACCGAGTTCGTACGACTTTATGGTGTGTGACTCCAGAATATCTCCTGTCACAGGGTCGAAAATAGTAAGCCAGTAAAGAGGAGTCCCCACGACCTGTTGAACTCCATATTGTGCATCGTCTCTATGACTGACAAGTCGAGATGCCCAGCCATGACTGCTCGGCGGATACATGTCCTCTACGATTGCACTGACTACCCGACCCTCATAACCCCTGCGCACCATTATGAGTGGCTTCATTCTTGTGATAATCGGCTTGGAAAGCGGGCGCACTACAGAAACTTCCGGCTGGTCTAAGAGAACTTCCTCACGCAGAATCAGAACCAAGTTTTGCGTGTCTTCTAGGATTTCGCCTGTTTGAAGAAACACTCTAGGTCCTGAATCAAACCATCTTAAGACGCCCCACTCGCGTCCATGGTTTGGCCCCTGCAGCTCGACCTTCAGTTCTCTTACGTTCGGCATGATAGCTGTTCCGGACCCATGTCTTGAGAATGGAACTAATATGCACTGCGGCAGGGCCCTCAAGCGGCAGAGCGAACCACCAATAGCGTCCATTCACGACAGAAAGTAATAGTTTCAGGTGATGTTCAATCTCAAAGCATGGTAAGTGAGACCATCCCTTGGCCATGGACAACTCAGGGCAACACTCATGAGAGCCTCTGCGCAGTATCATCCTATGGATATCAGGACTGTCTACTTCGAGCGAGCTTCACCTGAACATACCGACCGGGTCATTTCAGTAGTGGGTGACTTCATGAGCCGAAACAAAACCATTGAGCATGTCGTGGTAGCCACTACCGAAGGATCAACTGGCCTGAGTGTGGCCCGTGCGTTTCAAGACAAGAAAGTGATTGTGGTGACTCACTCCTACGGGTTCGCCGCTCCGGGAGAAAACGAACTGTCTGATGAAGTCAGGAGACAACTCCAAGAACTCGGTGCACACGTCCTCACGACAACGCACGCATTCGCGGGCGTATCTCGAGGTATTCGCAAAGCTCTGGGTACATACATGACTGCCGAGCTGCTCGCTGTTGTCTACCGAACGTTTGGGCAGGGTACGAAAGTGGTAGCCGAGATTGCGATGATGGCCGCAGATTCAGGCCTCGTGCCGGTAGACAGGGACGTGGTTTGCATTGCAGGTACTGGAAGAGGCGCTGATACATCTTGGCTCGTTCAACCTGCTTACACAAGCAATTTCCCTGAGCTCAAGATGAGAGCTTGCCTCTGTAAACCGTTGGGCTTCTAGTCAAACACCTGTTCGAACTGCTGAAGATACTGCTCTTGCTCCTTTGTCAGATGTTTAGGTACTCGGATATTCACGCGGACAAGCTGGTCTCCCTTCCTTCCGTCAGCGGCGTGAACGCCTTTCTCTCTCATCCGGAGTATAGTTCCTGATTCCGTTCCCTTACCTATCCGGATCTTGCTGTTGCCGTACATTGTGGGGACTTCAACCTCTCCGCCGAGCGTCGCGACGGAGAACGGTATTTCACTCTCCAAGTAGACATGGAGCCCCCGCCTTACGAAGGTCTTGTGCGGTTCTACGCCAAAGACCACAATAAGGTCACCATACGGACCTCCTCTCTCTCCGGCATTGCCCCCGCCCCGGATTCTTTGGTACATTCCATCCTCGACCCCTGCAGGAACTGGTATCCGGACTTCTCTTCGCTCCTTCATGAGCCCAGTGCCTCTGCACTTCTGACAGGGAGATCCGATGCTCTCTCCAAGTCCGCCGCATGTCGGACATGTCTGAGCTATCGTGATGAAACCGGACATCGACTTTATGACCTGACCCCGGCCTCCGCAAGTCCTGCAACGGGTGGGCGAGGATCCGGGCTTGGCGCCCGAGCCATTACAGCTGTCGCATCTTACAAGACGCTGGAAGGCGATTTGCTTCTCGGTTCCAAAGAAAGCTTCTTCGAACGTCAGATTGATGTTGACTCTCAGATTGTCCCCGGGCGGCGGACCTGCGCGACCCGTCCCAAAATCGCCAAATCCACCAAACCCCGAGAAATCTCTGAAAATCTGACTGAATATGTCTCCGAACCCGCTCTCCGCATCCCAGTTGATACCTCGGAAGTCAGTTGTCCCATACCTGTCATAAGTTGCCCGCTTCTGAGGATCACCTAACACCTCGTATGCTTCGTTGACCTTCTTCAGCTTCTCTTCGGCTTGCTTGTCTCCGGGATGGAGGTCAGGATGGTATTCTTTTGCGAGGTGTCTATAGGCCTTCTTGATTTCCTCATCTGATGCAGTGCGGCTCACTCCCAATATGCCATAGTAATCGTCAGGCTCAGACAACGAATGTCACCCTTGACGCACACACTAGCTGCCAAGGTCTTCGAAATCGACGTCAACAGCATCCTCATCTTCATCCGAGGGTTTCTTGCCACGAGGAGGCTTGGGTTTCTTCGAACGACCTCCGCGTGGAGTCGCGGTCGGACCTTCGCCATAGCTTGGTCCGCTTGGTCCTTGAGAGCCCGGTCCACCCGGTCCAGCAGACGCATAGATTCTCTCGCTAATCTTGAAGATGACCTGTTGGAGAGTGTCCGTCCCAGACTTGATTTTCTCAAAGTCGTCAGCCTGCATAGCCTCCCTTAGAGCTTCAGACTTGCTCTGAAGGTCCTTCTTCAGGTCCTCGGGGACCTTGTCTCCGAAGTCTCTCACCAGTTTCTCGCCTTGGTAAATCATCTGATCGGCATTGTTCTTAGCTTCAATCTGGGCTCGGTGCTTTGTGTCGTCCTGAGCGTATCGCTCTGCGTCTTTCACCATCCTCTGCACATCGGCATCAGACAGATTCGTTGTCGCTGTGATCGTGATGGATTGCTTGTTACCGCTGGCCATATCCTTCGCGGTAACGTTCACAATACCGTTGGCATCAATGTCGAACGCAACCTCAATCTGCGGCGTACCACGGGGTGCAGGAGGTATCCCAACCAACTGGAATCTGCCCAGCGTCATGTTATCCTTGGACAGAGGCCGTTCTCCCTGAGTAACATGGATCTCCACAGCCGTCTGTCCATCTGCTGCTGTCGTGAAGACCTTACTCTTTCGAGTGGGAATCGTAGTATTGCGCTCAATGAGAGGGGTTGCCACTCCGCCGAGAGTCTCAATAGCCAGAGTGAGGGGTGTTATGTCGAGGAGGACAATATCCTTGACTTCTCCAGCAAGCACGCCGCCCTGTGCAGCGGCGCCCAACGCCACACATTCATCCGGATTAATCGTCTTGTCGCCTTGCTTCCCGAATGTGGCTCTCACTATCTTTACGACTTGCGGCATCCGTGTGGCCCCGCCCACAAGTAGAATCTTGTCAATCTGCTCAGGCTCAAGCTTCGCGTCTGTCAACGCCTGTCTCACAGGACCCAGCGTTGCCTGCGTCAGGTCGTCGGTCAGCTGTTCAAACTTTGAGCGGGTGAGCTCAAGATTGATGTGCTTGGGCCCCGACGAGTCGGCTGTGATGTAGGGCAGGTTGATTGTTGTCTGCATAACCGTAGTGAGCTCAATCTTGGCTTGCTCAGCCGCGTCACGAATGCGCTGCATTGCTGAGAGATCCTTTGTGATGTCGATTCTAGTTGCCTTCTTAAACTCGGAAGCCACCCAGTCGATTATCCTTTGATCGTAGTCGTCTCCGCCAAGGTGAGTGTTGCCGTTGGTAGAGAGCACCTCGTATACATTCTCACCGATATCGAGTATCGAAACATCAAATGTGCCTCCACCCAAATCGTAAACAAGCACTTTCATTTCCTTGCCCTTGTCCAAACCGTAAGCAAGAGCAGATGCGGTAGGCTCGTTGATAATGCGCAGAACCTCCAGACCGGCGATTTTCCCAGCGTCCTTGGTTGCCTGTCTCTGGCTGTCGTTGAAATACGCAGGAACAGTTATGACTGCCTGTAAAATCTTCTCGCCAAGGAAGGCCTCGGCGTCTGCCTTGACTTTCCGCAAGATCATCGCCGAGATTTCTTGAGGAGCGTACTCCTTGTCCCCGATTCTTACTTTGTAATCCTGACCCATCTTTCGTTTTATGGATCTCACAGTGCGGTCGGCCATGGACACAGCTTGTCGCTTAGCCATCTCTCCAACGATTACCTCTCCTTTCTGCGTAATGCCAACGACCGAAGGAGTGAGCCGCTTGCCCTCAGCATTGGGAATCATTGTGGGCTTGCCGGCCTCAAGATATGCAACTCGTGTATTAGTGGTTCCAAGGTCAATGCCAACTATCTTTGCCATGTCTACTCATCACCCGCCTTTGAACATCTCTTATCATCTGCAGAATCTCTTTCCGTCTCAGGAATAGCTTCGTGTCTGTTGACGCAAACAAGTGCAGGGCGAAGGACCTTCTCCTTGAGCATGTAGCCTCGCTTGTATTCCTCAACAACGATATTGTCAGGCTTTCCGAGATCACATGTCCGCTGAACAGCATGCTGGTAGTACGAATCAAAGGGTTCGCCAACGGACTCGATGGGCTGGACGCCTTCCTGAGAGAGCAGCTTTGCCAAGTTCTCACGAATCCCAGCTATCCCCTTCTTGGCCGCTTCGGGGTCCTTCGCGAAGTCTGCCTGCAGAGCGCGATCAAGGTCGTCAAACAGGTCAACAACCTTGAGAAGGATACCTTCGCTGGCGAACTTCGCGTACTCTGCGTATCTGCTTTCGACTCGCTTTCGGTAGTTCTCAAAGTCAGCTTGCTGTCTCTTCAGCCGCTCGACGAGATCTTCGTTCCTCAGTCGCTCGGTCTCAAAAGGGTCTTCAGGAACTATCTCGAAGGCCTCACCCGTGGGTTCGGTAGCAGTTGCTTCCGACGCTTGTTCTGTGTTCTGATCTCCTTTTTTCTTCCTAACCATCGGAGTCGCCTCCGCCTACCTAGGAACACTCTGCGACGCAAGCTGTACAGAAGCATCCCGAGTTCCAAACCTCGGTCAATGGTAGCGAAGACTGCGCTACAGCACTCGCCGGTGACTCTCCGGCGCACTGTCAGCTGTAAGAAGAAAAAGCTTTCGACATGATACGGTCTCCCGCACCGATTACCCTCTGGTAAGAGTAACGAGGGCCAACCGCGTAGCAACCGAAAACGACATCTTGTCAAATGAAAAGCCGCTAGAACATGCCTCCTCGTGACAGTATCCGGCAGGCGCGACAGCTGGTCGACGCAGCGACTAGGATTTCGGCTCTTACAGGAGCAGGGATAAGTGTTGCATCAGGTGTGCCAGACTTTAGGTCAGAAGGCGGGCTTTGGAAGAGGTATGACCCCCTTGAGTTCGCCACGTATGAAAGCTTCCTCAACGACCCGGCTAAGTTTTGGACGATGGGTCGAGAATTGGCCAAGGTCTTTCTCAATGCGGCTCCAAATGCGGCTCACAAGTCACTGGCCAGACTAGAGGAGCAGGGCAGACTAATCGGAGTGATAACCCAGAATATCGACAACCTGCACCAAGCGGCCGGAAGCAAGAATGTGATTGAACTGCATGGCAATTATCTCAGAGCATACTGCATGGGCTGTGGAAAAATCTACGTAGGCGAAGGCGTACATAGACGCGTGGCGCAAGGAGAGATACCACCCAAATGCGATGACTGTGATGGGGTCTTGAAGTCGGAGGCCGTTCTCTTTGGCGAGCCGTTGCCTCAGGATGCAATGAGGAAGGCCGTCGAGGTGTGTCGCAGAACAGACCTGATGTTGGTGATTGGTACCAGTCTACAGGTCTATCCCGCGGCATATTTGCCCCAACTAGCCAAGAAATCAGGAGCGAAGTTGATTGTGATAGACCTTGAGGGCAGGACAGACGCAGCAGACTTCATAATCAGAGGAAAGGCTACAGAGATTGTCCCGAAAGTTGTTGGGTTATAGAAGAGGCGGCAATCCGAACCAAATGACTCTCCCTGCGCCATGAGAAGTCTTAAGCCGTAAGAATCGTTCCTTAGAGGACAGAATGAGCGAACTTGAATGGGCATTGTCCAGCATTGGTCAGCTGGCGATCCTGCTTGAGGCCAGCTCACCCAAGCCCGGAAACGTGAACCGACTCAGACGCTTCTCTGACGCTGGGTACCGCCATTTTGTGGCCAGCGCTTGCTTGGCAGGAAGAGGCCTGCACTTGGCGGCGTCCAGAGGCGTTGAACTCGCAGACGGTAGGATACAGCCTCATAACGTAAGGGTGGGCGAGATAATCCATGAATGCACGCTGGATGTCTTCACTGGTCTCAACAGAAGCAACACCATACTCGGTACAATACTCCTTGATGTTCCCATGATTGTAAGCTGTGCCGCTGCTGTGAGGTCCGATGGTCGATTCTCCGTAGAAAGAGTTGGAGAATGGGCGAAGTCAGTCCTGCTAGGCACTTCGGTCGATGATGCAGTCGACGTCTACAGGGCCTTTCACCTCGCACGCCCCAGAGGCAGTCTCGATAAGGATACGCTAGGATGGACAGAGATACACGACCGATTCGATATTACCAATCCCAACGTGTACGACAATATCAGGGAGGACCAAGTCACCCTCTACGAGCTCTTCCTCGCGGCTAGGGATGTGGACGTGATATGCGAGGAATGGTCACGGTTCTTTGAGATAACTCTTCACGAAGCTTTTCCGTTCCTAGACAATCTTGCCCATGGATTGGAGGACCTAGAGGAAGCAGTCGTAATGACATTCCTCTATCTGCTTTCGAGACATCCAGACGGTCTAATTATCAAGAAGGTCGGGCGTGAGAAGGCAGAAGAGGTGAGAAGAATCGCTGAGCAAGCCTATCACAAGGCTACGAAAAGCGGGACTTCGGATCCACTCGTCATTAACCTTGATGAATTGCTGAGGAGAGATGGGAACCTATTGAACCCAGGAACGACCGCAGACTTCGTCTCTGCGGCGCTTGTATGCAAGCTTACGGCACTCATGTTTCCGTAAATGGAACGTTGGGCGCAGGTGAATCCGTGAGAGTCGTGATGACAGCTAGAACCACAGTCACTAAATCATGAACTGCTTGAAGACATGCTGGAACTGTACTTGAAGATCCCTAGCTCTCTCCAGATTTGCCAGATACAGAGGCTGTCGCATGTCGAGAAGGTTCGGTATCTTCCTGCAGAGCTCGTGACCCATCAATTTCCTGAGTGCGAAAGAAACCGTCCGGGGTGCAAGATTCACCTTGTTGCTTATGTCCTTCGGTGTCATCGGCCCCTCGTGTGTCAGGCGGTCCAAGACAATTATGGCGCTCCGAGGCAAATCAAAAGATATGCTCATCCCAATCACGTCTTTCGTTTGTGAGCTGGGTCGAATGCTCTAGGCATGCCTTCCTCTTGCCGGATATAAGCAAACGTTTGTACGCAGTCCGTATCGAAATTGAGTAGCTACCCGAATCTGAGTCATGAGTACTGTCCCTCAAGCAGTATCATTGAAGAGCAAGCTTTTCCTTAGACTAGTGCCAATCACACCTCTGAAGGCGAATCGGAAATGGCCATGCGCGTCTTTGTAACGAGAAGAATCCCGGACAAAGGCCTTGAAATCATTAGGAGTGAATTCGAAACTTCTGTCTGGGAGCCCGAGACACCTCCGTCGGCAAAAGAAATCGCGGAGAACGCGAGAGACTGTGTAGGGCTAGTATCGCTCTTGTCGGATCCTATCAATGGCGACGTAATCAAGGCATTGCCCGAGCTGAGAGTGATTGCTCAATATGCAGTCGGTTATGACAACATCGACGTCAGGGCAGCAACCAAACGGGGTATTATCGTTACGAACACGCCGGGCGTGCTCACTGAAACCACCGCTGATCTTGCATGGGCACTGATAATGGCTGCGTCCCGCAGAGTAGCTGAAGCAGACCGATACGTTCGTTCAGGTCAATGGCGGGTAGCTTGGATACCTCAACTGTTGCTCGGCATCGATATTTACGGTGCAACACTTGGTATCGTAGGAATGGGAAGAATCGGGGCAGCTGTGGCCCGCAGGGCAAAGGGGTTCTCCATGAAGATTCTGTATGCTGATGTCTCGGAGACTGACGCGGCGAAGGGAATTGAGAAGGAGACGGGGGCCACAAGAACCGATCTTCCAAGTCTCCTTAATCGGTCGGACATTGTGACAATCCACGTTCCTCTGACGGACCAAACGAGGAAAATGATTGGGAGAAACGAGCTAGCTATGATGAAAGAGAACGCAGTCCTAGTGAATACCTCCAGAGGACCCATTATCGACGAAGCAGCTTTGGCAGAAGCATTGTCCTCCAAGCGTTTGCATGCAGCCGGACTCGACGTTTTCACGGATGAGCCGCTGCCCATGAGCAGTATGCTAATGAGACTTCCCAACGTTGTACTGGCGCCACATATAGGTAGCGCTAGCTTCGCCACGAGATCAAAGATGGCTGTGATGTGTGCAGACAATCTTATTGCGGCACTGAGGGGAGCGCGACCGCCTAACATCGTAAACCCTGAGGTGATGTCGCGGCTCCGACTTGAAACGCCCCAGAAGTGAGATGAGCCGAATCCTGACAGCGCTTGAACCGTGCTCGTAATTGCCCGCTAACAAGAAGCGAAAAAAGAAAGGTATGGGGACAGATAGTCCCCATATTGTTGTTCTAGCTTACTTCTTCCTGACTAGGAACAGGATCAGTATGACCAAGATGCCGACACCGATGCCACCAAACAGACCAATCCAGAGCGGATCAATTCCTGGTCCAACTGGTATAGTTGTGGTCGTGGTCGTTGTGATAGAGGTTGTCGGTGTTGTCACTGTGCCTGCTACGAACGGAGCAGATACCCTCGAACCAGTCAGACCAGGCCAGTAGTGGCCATAGCTTGCGTTGTTGTAGGCCGGATCATTGTCGAACGCAAGGATCTTGACGGTGTAGTTGGTTTGGAGGAATCCGGTTGAGTCCCAGGCGTAGCTCGTCGCGGACTGGTGAACTGCCATCAGCTGGTAAGTCACTCCATTGTCAGACGAGAGGTAAATCTCGTAGAAGTGTTCGTCACCAACGTTCAGGTCGGAAGCGGCGGTCCAAGTGATTGTCTTGACCGCTCCAGTCCCAGTGACTGTCACAGAAGCGATTTGCGGCGAGAAGAAGTTCTCGAATGTAAGTCCTGCAATCTCCCGTGAGAACACGAGATTCGTTCCTGAATCGCTAGAGACCAGCACAGAGAACCCGCCAATGTTGCCTAGTAGGTAGGTGTCGATTTCGAAGGTGTTGCCATAGACTGAAGAAGGCTCAATGCCCGCCCTCGTATCGACGGTAACGTACGCTTCACCAGCTTCGCCAGAGTAGTCGAATAAGCCCAACGCCAATGTGCCATCTCGTTCGGAGACGAACGAGGTATGCTCAGGTACGGCACCACTCACCATCTCGAGTTCGAGGATGTCGGTCTGCCAGGTCCAAGTGCTATTATCCGTGTCAGCCCAGTATCCATAGATATCACAATCGGCGACTGTGAAATCAATAGATATTCTGACGTTGGCTCCTACGGTAATGCCAGGCACAAGAACCCAAACAAACTGATCTAGCTCGAGGGGAGTCGCAGAGCTTGGATACCCTGTGGTCGGGTCGTATCCACTCTCTGGAATCACTAAGTCAACAGTCCTAGTGAATAGAACACCCTTCAGGAGTCTCATCTCAATCGAAGTCACCTTGTAGTCTGGCATTCCTTGCAGCACGGCGTCGGTCCAAGTTGCGTTGATCCGGACATGGTCACCCGATGCTGTTCCGCCAGCAGTGATGGCTGTGTATGCGGGGTTGTTGTTGGAGCGATAGGACAGCGTGAGCGTTGGTGCAGGAATCTCTGTCCAACACATCACACTCAGGGTGAAGTTGTAGGGTAGAGCGTCATACTTGAGGTCATTGGTTGTTACATAGACTATGTAGTCTCCTGGAACCGCTGACAGCTCTCCTATGGCAGAAGCACTACCACTCCATGTCCTGTTCGCATCCAGTGAGGTTCC
The DNA here is from genome assembly GCA_003345555.1 of Candidatus Thorarchaeota archaeon. Taxonomy (GTDB): domain Archaea; phylum Asgardarchaeota; class Thorarchaeia; order Thorarchaeales; family Thorarchaeaceae; genus OWC5. The sequence goes on along the minus strand of PRDJ01000037.1, from coordinate 30,987 downwards.
TAGCTCCGCACCAGTCATGTCAACTATCGCCACATCGAAACTGCTCTCTGCATCAGCCCACTCGACCTTGGCACCAATGTAGTTGGCCGAGGTGTTGCTGACAAGCACGATGAACGAGTGGTGATCAGCCGACTGGGATGTGTAGTAGGAATCCTGGCTCAGGAAGCTCGCACCCAGTTCCATTGGGTTCAGCACTTTGCCGTACCCGCTGGCAACGGCTGTCTCTTCGCCCTTAGCTGTGGTGATTTCGGTCCCTACGAAGTACGAGTATGGGATCCTGTAAAGTCCACCGACATCTAGGTAGCCCTCATGGACACCCGGCTCTGCATCGTTGGGAACTGTGAGGTTGACCCACAGATGTGAGACATCTTTGTCGCTCACTCTAAGCTCTGAGTTGGCAACATGCTTCCAAGTGATTATGGTCACGTTCAGCTCGGTACCGCCTGTGTACGGCCAGCCCCAGATGGTGTCGTCATGAATGGCAACAATCGGGGTGTACGAGAAGACTGAGCCGACTCCGTTCATGCTGCTGAGGTCCATCTTGATGGTGTGCATGTCCCCACCGTACTGAATCCTTGTCAGCTCATCACCCAATCCGCTGATCGGGTCGTAGTAGTCAGGGATTCCGTTGACAGGGCTCGTGTCAGTCCAATCAAAGACGAAAGCCCACAGCAGGTTATCCAAACTCGTCGGACCTCCGAGCAAGATTGTTGCATACTGAGCAGCAGCGAAGTTAGCCCAGTTGGAGCCCAGCTCGGTCTGCAGATCGAACCATCCAGCTTTGATGCTGTCTGCACCCGTTGAAGTGGTCTCGTTGTAAATGAACGTTTCCCAGACCAGTCTCGTGACTTGATCGACCTCATAGCCGTAACTGGCCCAAGAGAAGTCAGCATCGCCAACATAGGTACCGTTTGCGTACTCACCGAACATCGTGGTGTTCCGGGTCTCACCCGGTAATACAACACCGTAGTACAGACTGGAATCCAAGAATGTGGTAGGCATTATAGTGCTGTTGATGAAGATACCAGATCCACCACCAGTCCATCCGGTCGAGCCGTCCATGTAGTAGGCCCAAGCCTCAGCTACGACAGATCCGTAGTTGATTGTGGAGTCGTAGGTTCCCCAAACGACACCTGAGCCCACTTCCTCCACATAGTCAACGGCTGCCTTTGCATCGACACGACCGAAGCCTTGGCTCATTCCGTCGAGACCGAGGTCCTTGGCTGTGCTCTGTATGATTGTCTTGTATTCATCAGGCAGAGCTGTTCCTGCAGTCGCCTCGGCCAGCAGAGCAACGACTCCAGCCACCATCGGGCATGCCATGCTCGTACCGGCGTATGTTGCATAGAGCGGGAATGGTCCATCCCATCCGAGATCCACCACAAACGACAGCAGGTAGTCACCCTGTCCTGGCACGATACCAAAGGTGTTCCTTCCTGGTGCGAGTACATCAGGCTTAGGATATCCGGTCGACAGCGGACCTCTTGATGAGAAGTCAGCAATCTGATCGTAGCCTTGGTTCGGACCGTAGGAGTTGTCGAATGTGTGGTAGCTTGTAGAAGCACCTACCGAGAGGATTTGTGCAGCACACGGCGCGCCGATTGTTGCATAGCCCGGACCTGAGTTGCCTGCTGAGAAGCAGTACAGAATTCCAGGATAGCTGACATCGAAGAATCCCGGCGTCGACAATGCTGCGTACATCAGAGAGTACAGAGGCTGCAGCTCAAGGTACTCAGGAGCGACCCAGCCCCAAGAGTTGCTTGACACAATAGCTTGGTGACCGCTCGTCGCACTCCACTCGAAGTATCCTGAGGTCGAGTTGTAGACAAACCCTGCCTCCCACACGTTTGCAGCCAAGTGCGATCCGGTACCAATCACCATCTCACCGATGAGCTTGCTACCGTTAGCTACTCCGTACAGCTTATGCGTTGCGCCGTTCAGACCGACTGGGTACTCAAGCACACCACGGCCAGCAATCTGGCCTGAAACGAAAGTGCCGTGAGCACCAGTGTCATACAGAATGGCCACCATGCGTCCGCCCAGAGTGAAGCCCTCGACTAGGCCAACACCATAGCCAATGCGTTCCTGGGAAGTACAAATCGCACCGAGACCGAAGTCAGCGATACCGTCGCCGGTGTAGTCGTGAGCAAGCACAATGTGGTTGACTCCGAGGTTGCCGTTGTTACAATACCATTCACCGGCCTCCAAGTTGTCAGTGAAGTTCCAGTCACCCAGACCCTCGATGTAGTCACGGTCGGCTGTGACATTGAAGTCTAGCGCACCGTAGTTGATGGCCAAGTTCCAGAACTGGGTGTAAGCGTTAGCTGTCTCCCAGTCGATTATCAGCCTAGCGTTCGACGATGAGCTGCCGTTCATCACGACAGCAGGTGCGAAGGCCTTCAGGTATGGTTCGTCCCTCTGCTGGAAGATCCAGCCTGCAAAGAAAGTGGGAACGCCGTTGTACATGTACGTGCTTGCGTTCGGTACTTCGTGCCGTTGCCGCATCACATTGGTGTAGAACTCTGTCAGGTTGGCCTGATTAGGATATGCATCACCCCACCATCCAGTCAGGTACACGCTTATCCAGTCGTTCAGGGGCCTCAGACTGTTCAAGTTGTTGGTGTTCGGGTTCCATGTCCCCGGTATGTAGATCTTGTGGGTTACTGGGTCCACACTGGTGAGTTTGTTCCACGATGACAGACTAGTCCACCAAGTTGCATTGACGGCGGTCAGGTTGAAGCGGTACATCGTGAGACCAACGCCAAATCCGCTCGGATCGAAGCTGGCCGGCATGCCGGTCACTGGATCAAAGTAGATCGCGCCCTGCAAGTCAGGATGGCTGAAGTCAACACCGGTGTCACAGACACCAACAACGGCATCGGTTCCAATATAGCCGTAGGTTGTGACCACATCATTTGCACCGATTATCTCCTTGGTCTTGTACATGGCGGGTTCGTCGACCACCTGATAGTCCAGTGTAGGTCGAGGCTCAATGCCATTCACTCTCGCCTTGTATAATTGGTCCGACAGAATGCCTGCTACACCCTTGAAGCTCTCGAGCTTCTCGAGATTCGCTCTGCCTACATAGGCACTGACAACGACTGCGACCTTGAAGTCGAGCATCCATTGCACATCGACAATCGACTTCAGGCCTTCCATGTCTGCACCCTTGGCGACAGCTATCAAGACTGATGGTCTGCCATCCGCACTGACAGCAACGTCCAAGGGTACAGCTCCAGTCTCCCTGTAGGACATGAGCTTGGAGTCTAGCTTGGTTTCGGGACGGACCTCGTCCAAGTATGTTACCCAGTCGTTTAGGACTGACTCGGTTAGCAAGGATGATGTTGAGACAACCTGCGAATTCGTTCTGGCCATGGGAGCAGCCGGAGCAATGCCGGTCATGCCGACAAGCATTGCGGCCAGCAGCATCATAGCCGCGAGACTTCGTAAGTTATTCATCTTTTTTCTCATCCCTCACGCTGAGCAGAGAACCCATGGCAGAGAATGAAATCGTCATCGATGACCATCTCTCTGCCGCATACCTCTACCGTCTGAAACACACGGCCCAACGGGCTAACAGACGTCTCTCCTCTAACGCGTTCTCTGTAGCTCGTGTGATTGAATATCACTCCGGCTAGAGGCTCTTAATAAGCCTTCTGTCAAGGCTGGCTGTTATAGACCCCAATTAGACCCATAGACCCTACATCCTTAATCATACAATCTCTCTGCTCTCGCTGAAAAGACGAAGGCGAGAGGCAGCAAGCAGAGGATTATCGGGGGCTCAAGTGCCCCTCGTCATCTTCTTGATAGTATCGACGATTTCGTGAATCATCATGACAGCCCCTATCATTTCCACTCTTGGTTCTTCAGGGGTCCTCTCGCCAGGCGGCCGAGAAACTCGGTTCACAGCCTTGCCTAGGCTCTCTATGAGAGTCGTAATGGCCTTCTTGCCTTGTGCATCTAATCTGCTCGACTCGACCTGTGATATCAGGTGAGCGAGGTCGGAGATTACACTGTCCGCCACTTCAGTTGCAGTCTCTGCTCTCCGATTCATGCTCTCGAGCTTGGCTTCTGCCGCTTTGAGCTTGGTTTCAACCGCCTTCAATGTTGCCAAGTCGCCTGTGGGCATCGCCCTTGGAAGCTCGAGCTTTGATTTTGCAATGGTCAGCTCTCCCTGCAATGAACTTATCCTTTGGTCCTTCTGGGCCATGGTAGCTAGCAGTTCCTCTTCCTTGCTAGCAACTGACTCAGCCTGAGTTGTGGCCGCTTTGAGCTTGGCCTCCATCTCTGTGAAAGACTTGCTCCCCTCGCCGACCTGCGACTTGAGTGCATCCAGCTGGCTCTGGAGAGAAGAAAGCGTATCCTCTTTCTCAGAAACGAACTCTTTCATCCTCTTGTTCTCACTCTCAAGATTCTGGACTTGTGATTTCGCACTCTTGAGCCCATCATTGGCAGTCCTCAGCGCCTCAGTCATCTTCACGAAATCGGGGTTCGGAGGCGCGATAATCTTGTAGGCAAAGACGCCGAATAGTACACACACAATTGCGACGTATAGGACACCTAAGGCAACTGAGCCGAATACCAGATCGGTGAGGCCTTGCAGACCAGTCATGAAGGCCCACCATGAACCGAAGGTGAAAGAAGGCGGTCCCCACCACCCTGAACCGAATCCAGAATAAAGAACCATGAAGAACGAAACCCCGAAGCACAACACTCCTAAGAAAATGAACAGGTTCCGACGCAGACCTTCCCGAGGAAGATATCGCTGGTAAAGAACGAACAACGTTCCGACGAAGATCAACGGTAGAACGTACGGTATGACTGCAACAAGATCGCTCATCGGAAACTCGAAATCAATCTTACCAACAATGCCCACTGGCAGGCTGTAGTACGTCAAAGCGAAACCTCCGTTGGCGTCCTGAGCTAATCAGCAAGCCTGAGCATAAATGTATTCTGTGTAAGTATTGGAGGGCTCACGTGGTGTGGATGCGCCGCCCGGCATAAAGGTCCCGGACAGGACCATGCAAGCTCATTCTCTCCAGAGCTTTGCCTTCTCATCTTCATGCTCTTCCACTGTCATCTCAAGGGACTTGATCAGTCTGCATGCTTCGTCGACGGAAAGAAGGAAAGCCCCCTTGATGTCTCGTTCTTCGCCGATTGACAGCCTGAGCCTCCCATCATTTACCCACCCTTCAGAGGTCTTCTCGGGAAGCTGAAGATGGACTTCCATCCAAGTTCTCCTAGTCTGCCCGGTCTGCCGATCATCAAAGAAGTGCTTAATCTGGAGGCGCCGCTCGTAAACAGGTGGTTTTGAACTCATGACTAGCTTCTCCTTGTATGAGGGATTTGAATTCCCACGTCCATAAGGAAGCTCGTGCGACAAGATATGTTTTCGTTCTCATCAGGTAGTTGGCCTCAACAACCTCCAGAAGGCCAGTGGAACGTTGCGCCAAGAAAACGCTTATTTAAGAAGTCATGATGCACGGTCCGCGAAGGGCCTGTAAACATGCCAAGAGACTGCGCTAATGCTATGAAAACATCATTGCTACTAGCTCTCATGCTGACGGTGTCTATGCCTCTTCTTGTAGCTCAGCCCACTGCCGCGTTGGGAGTCTCAGAATCCCGGAAGCTTGCAGCGGCGCTTGCTGCTGAGATGTCCGCCCAGAAAAGCGGGCAGATGCTGCCCGTATTTGCTCGCTTTGAAGATGGAACGGATGTTCAAACAATGCTGGAAGCAGTCACCAAGTCCGTATCAACAGGGTTCATCATTAGGCACGTATTCAGTCTGATTCCTGTTGTTTCGTTGTGGGCCACAAGCGAGGCAATTCGTGAAATGGCCAACTTTCTCAACGTGAGAGCTCTTGGATTGGACCAGAAACGGTATGCCTTGGAACTTGAGGCACCTTCAGTCAACGTCCATGTTTCCTCATCTGCGAATTATCAGGGTCCTGAAGACATACTGAACGCAAACGACCTGTGGTCAGAAGGATACAACGGAAGTGGCATCAAAGTGGCCGTTATCGACACAGGGGTCGAATCAACGCATATCGATTTTCAGCACTGCTTAGTTGGCTTTCGGGATTTCATCAATGGTCAAAACGATATGGATCCTTCGAATGGCATCATTGCATACGATGACAACGGTCACGGTACTGCGGTTGCTTGGCTGATTGCGGGCTCCGGGGAAGCCAGCAGCGGGGAATTCAAGGGCATAGCGCCCGGTGCTAGTCTGCTAATCGAAAAGGCTCTAGAGAGTGACGGCACGGGAGACGATTCCGTAATAGCTCAGGCAATCGAGTATGCTGTCGCTCACGGGGCGGCCATAATCAGCCTGAGCCTTGGTGGATCATGGCAGGACTCACTCATTGAGGAGCCATCAGTCCTTGCTCTGCGCAGTGCTGTTGCCGCAGGGGTGGTTGCCGTTGTTGCAGCAGGTAATGACGGACCTGCTCCGCTCTCCGTAGACTCGCCGGGAATCACCGAGGAAGTGATAACCGTTGGTGCGTCAGTTGGAAATCAGACCGTTGTTGCATTCAGTAGTCGAGGGCCAGTCGATCGCACATTATCGGAACCTGTCGGATTGAGCGCGAAACCCGACATAGTTGCCCCGGGATACTTGATTGTGTCGGGGCGAGCTTTGTCAGCAAGCGTTGCCGAGTTTCCCTATTATAACTACTCACAGTATGGCATGAACTATGCAGTGTGGTCCGGTACTTCTGCGTCAACGCCACAAATCGCCGGCTTGGTTGCTTTGTTGATGGACAAGCACGTTGGCCTCACTCCAATTGAGGCCAAAGCATTCCTCATGGCAGGGGCAACCGACATTGGAGAAGACCCCATGGCACAGGGTTATGGATTGGCGAATGTCTCGAAATCCTCGGAGCTTTATCAGACATTATCTGGAATAATCTCCATACTTACTCCCAACAAATACCCGACTCTGCCAGGAGGTGACCATGCCTATATCGTAGGCGAGGAGAGAGACGAGCAAATCGTGAGTGTCATATCGACTACGTCACAGGGACAACTGACGATTGTGGCCACCGGCAATGCAAGCACATTTGTCAACAGGACCGTTGACTCCCTCACAGTCAGCAGCGGCTACTCACATTTCGGGATTAATCTCAATATTCCCGAGGGACTGCCACTTTCGGCAGTCGGACACTATTCAGGCAACTTGAGTCTTATTTCGGTCAACACAACCATTGCCTCAATGAAGCTGGATATGTGGATAACCACATATGGTGGTCGAATGCTTGTCGACATGGTGCATCAGTCCCCAGCAGACGTCGACTCTCCAGCTGACTTCCGGTACTTCACACAATACCTTCGAGAAAAAGGGATAGAGATATCTGAGTTTGGCAGCGCCGCTTCAGGAAGGCTGATTGATTCTTCAGCACTGTCTGGCGCCGAGTCTTTCATGATAATGGACACAGAGATCGATTATGCCTCTGAAGAGATTAACTCACTTCATGCATTCGTTGATAGTGGTGGCACTCTCCTGATTCTGTCCGAGTTCTACAACACCACAACCGATACGGCCAGTTTCGCCTTTGATTCGTATAACGAAATTCTAGCGCCATACGGAATTCAGTGTGAGCCCATGGGAATCGGCATTGGTCCAGATAACACGGGTGCGGTTTACGGAGTCGACCATGGAGGCGCCGTCAATTCAAGTCAAATAATAGACGGCGTCGAGAATCTGTACATCCTCTTCGGGAGCACGTTTGCTGTAGAGCCCTCTGTTTCTGGAGCGCAAGGCCTCTTTTGGGTGGATGCAGAAAGGAATCATGCCATTGTGGCCACTGCCACTCACGGTCGCGGAAGGGTCATCGCGATCTCAGATGGCTCCACCCTCTATGACAATGTCTTGTACGAAGCAATTCGGGAAGGTGCTGACAACCTCAGGCTAATTGAGAATATCGCGACAGCAGTCGTACCACAACTGCCTAGGATATTCGATGTGGTTTTCCATTACCATCGCATAGGAGAGATGGCCAATGTGACCACCTATGTCTTTGATGAGGATTTGGCCAGCGTGAGCATCACCATTACGAGACCTGATGGCACAAACGTAACCCCCTCAGTCGCTGAGTCTCTTGGGTACAGGTTCGATACGTCGTTTGCTCTGACCTCGGGCGGATTCTACGGAATAGTCGTTGTTGCTACCGATATGAGTGGTAACTCGAGGACATACCAGTTTATGGAACTCATACCCGTCGACGTCGTCGAGGACTTGTTCATACAGGCAGTGATCTACGTACTGCTGGGAATTGTATTAGTCGGGCTTGCCTACGTCGGAGTCTTGAAGCTGGGTCTGGGCAGAAGAGTCGGCAACAAACCGGAAAAGGGATGGGAAGTGCCAATGGAAGGTGGCGAATCGCCGCCATCTATCCAATAGGGCCAAGTCTCGTCTCTAGCAGCTCCTTCGCTCTCTCATGTCTGGGTTTCAACAGAGGTTGCTCGTCTAGCGTGACGCCTGACTGAATTCTCTCTAGTATCTGGTAACCAATCACCGATCCCATTCTCGATGTCAGAACCTGCCCCCCTATCAATCGACCTTCCTTTGTTGTCACCAACGCCGCCTTCATAGATTCGGATGGGTCTTCGGCATAGGTCACCTTCGTCTCGACGCCCACATCGGCAGCAGATACTGACGAATGACCTGCACAGACCACATCGACTCCGAAAAGCCGGTCATACTGGAGTCTCAAGAATACATCAGGATAGACCTTCTCCTTCCCGGCGGCAGATGCCCCCGCCTGACGTCCCGCACGCGCCGCGGCACTGCCAACAGGCATCAGAATCGGTTTGCCGGTCAGTGTGTCTTTCATCTCCGCGCAATCGCCAACTGCATACACACCCGGTACCGAGCTTTCCATCTTTGTATCGACCAAGACGCCACCCAAGGGACCGACTGCCAACCCCAGTTTCTGTGCAAGACTCACACTGGGCACGACCCCTGTCATGAACATGACGGCACCAGCATTGATTGTCTCGTCTTCCGTCACCAATCCCGTTACATGGTCTTTGCCTGCTACTGATTGCGGGGACTTCGTGTGCAAATGGATATCACGCGGCATTCGTGCAACCAGTTCTCTGCTCATCGGTTCCTCCAAGAGCCTACGCAAGACTCTTGACCTCACGACCAGATGCACTTCCTTTCCCAGATTTCGAAGCCTTTCTGCAGTCTCAAGTCCGCTAAACCCCGCACCGACGATGACCACGGGACTCGCTGACTTCAGAGACTCAGAAATGCGTCGAGTATCTGCCAGTGTCTGTATCGTAAACACGCCGGGCAGGTTCACACCCGGTATTTGCGGAACCACCGGTTTCCCGCCAGTTGCCAGAATGAGTCGATCGAACTCAGCTCTATTCGATCGGCCCTTCGAATCGACTACATCTAGGAACCTTGACCTGACGTCTCCACCGACGACCGAGACTCCCCTGATTACGTCAATCTTCCTCTTTGACAGTGAATCGGTGGACCATTCCGGAATGAACAGGTTGGTGGATTCAGGAAACTCAAGAGCAAGCGATATGCCGGGTCTCCGATGTGATTGAATTCTCTCTTCCGTGAGCACTGTGACTTCGGATTCGGGCGCCAGCATCCTAGCGGCATATGCAGCCGCCACACCTCCGGGCCCGTAGCCAACGATGACGATTCTCATCCACTCTCAGCTCCCTGTTTCTTTGACAAAAAGCGCGGCAGGAACTTGGCAGCCACTATCACGACTGCAACTCCGACAACAATAACAATCAGCATTGAATAATCAGTCAATACGAGCACGCCTGCAAACAGCAGCTCAACCTTCAGAACAGATGGACCAGCAGCCACTGCGTATACATCGTAGTCTCCAGCCGAAAATCCTGAAGCTGCTATGTCAATCAAATATACGCCAAGGTTTCCCGACAGAGTGAAGTTCAACCAGACCCCCATGCTTGAGTGGAATGCGACTCGGACACTCGACGCAAGCAGATAACCCTCCAGTACAAGTCGACCAGTTATCCTACTTGCTATGAAAGGCCCAACCGCAATAGTGGTTTGGTCGAGCGCGGTGCTAGTAAACCTAAGTGTGGAAGAAACCCCAGACGACAGAATAACTGGAGCTAAGGACAGTGTACAACTGCCATCACTTACATTAAGCATGACACTCACGACGTAGGGTACTGAAACATCGCTGAGGTCGATTGTTGAATTGAAAGAGACCTCTCCCGACACGAGAGCCGACTCGAGTATGTTCAGCTCTCCGTCCACCAGGCTCCAACCAATGGCCATCGACTCACTCGCATCGTCTCTGTCAGAGACCTCTGCGCGAATCTGGTATGTTGCGCCAACTCCGCTCGACGAGAAATCGGTGAAAATCGGTCTCCATTGATCAACGAGATCAGCATAAGGAGTCACGTCCGCATAAGCTAAACTCACATTGTGCGTGCCGACTCGTATTCTACCCCGGACCGGTGGACTAGTCTGATCAATCGTGACGAATGCAGTTCTTGAATCATTCCAGTAGTGAGCTGTCTGTGCCGAAACAAAATACTCCCCGCCTAACCACTCGTAGACAACGGCAGATCCTCCTGTAACGTTCACTAGGATGTCGGCCCCATCTGATCCCGTTCCTGAGTTCATATCGGTATCCCATTGAATCATAAGCACGTCTTCAGATGCAAACCGAGGAGTCCCCCTCAATGTGACGGCCATACTGATGTTTGCCACCTGCTGGTACACTGCCAGATTCAGGATATCAAGGCCGTCATTAACCGTGAGGTTCTGCGGGCTCGTCGATAGACTCTCGATTCCCGCCCAATCCGATCTGTTTGTGCCGGTCCCTAGTGAGATAGCTAGCACTTCTCGGACCGACAAAACCGAATCGCAGAGACCGTAGCCCCAGTCATTCAATGATGGCGAATGATGCTCGTCGTAGCCACCAGCCCCTTCCAGCAGTGCCGTCAGAGAAATCCAACCTCCGCCTTCTCCTGAGGCTTGTCCTATCAGGGCCAGCAATCCTGCCACATGCGGAGCGGCCATGCTCGTGCCACTCTTCACAGTCCATAATTGCGTTAAGCTGTTCAAAGCCGCATTTATGGAGATTCCAGGAGCAGCTACGTCAGGCTTCTGCACTCCGTCAATTCTCGGTCCTCTGCCCGATGAAGAGCTGATTAAGTGAATCCCTTCATCATAGGAGCCAACGCATACTCCATAATCAGACGTTGAAGGAGAGCTAATTGTGCGACTATTGTCTACCTGGCTCGTGAATCGTAGATGATTACCAGTCCATTCGTTGTCCCATGCGTAGGCATCAATTGAAACAGAATCACCAGAGGGATTGGATACGTCAAGATCCCATTGACCTGAAGTCCAGTTATGTCCGGTCGTAGAGATCTGCACAATGAGCCTATTGGTTCCACGGACACTTGTGTCAGCAAAAACGTAAGCGTTCAGCTCAGGTTTGGTAACTGAGAAGCTCGATCCAGAAATAGAAGCGAAAGCACCGAGATCTATTGCGGTCCCGACTGGTGGAACGAGAACGACGTGCTCATTCGAGTCATCACTATGCCACAACACACTAACGAATGAATAAAGAGGAGGTGATAGGACTGAGAGAGTGGCGCCATTGGTCTCACCGGGACCGACACCGAAGCCTGCATGCTTAGAAGTCTGCCCGAGATTTCCAGCAGCAAGTGTAGAAATGGTATGGTTCTTCAGAAAGGCCTCACTAACAGCGAGGTCTTCAAGGTCAGTGCCGTCCAAGAATCCGAGAAAGCTGCTGAAGCTCATGTTGATTATATCAGCGCCATTCACTATGGCGAAGTAGATACCTTCCAGGATATCACTTGACTCGAGAGGGCTCTTTATGACTATTAGGTCAGCACCCGGTGCCACGCCGACCATTGATGTATATCCGATTTGCCCACCTGCGACTATCGATGCAACATGAGTACCATGGCCATTTGGGTCGCCCACACCGAGGGCTCCGGTTGTCAGATTGACGCCACGTACGTAAACATTATCGTACTGTTGATCAAACAACATTGACACTTTCGACTCGCCAAGAACCACGACCTCTTCGTCTGGCAAAGAAATGAAACCATCAGCATTTGTATCAATACCCCCGAGCCATCTATCGCCTGAGCCGTACTCAAAGAAATCATTCTCATTTGTATCGATGTACATATACTCGTTGGCGATGTCGATGTAACTCGAATTCGTGCCGGTGCTCGCTATTGGTCCCTCGTCAAATGCAGAATCGTTGTCTAGGTCAACGTAGTTCTTTCCGCCTGAATTTCGTACTTCAAGTGGATCGGTCGACTGTCTCCAGAATGATGGATGCAGCCAGTCGACACCTGTGTCAATCACTGCAACTGTCATGCCGGTCCCGGTTATCGCTTTCCCGTCTCTACTGATATTGTTCCAGACGGTCGGCGCACGGATGGCCCACACAGATGTATCAAGTGAGGGAAAGAATCTCTTGTTGCCTGAAGCCGCCCTTGTGAGTCCGATGTCGGTAAGAGAACTCAGAACTGCAATATTCGACACGAATGCTGAGTATACGTTTCCCACGTGAATCACGTAACCGGCCCTCGTCGCAAACCGAACACCCATTGTCTGTGCTGCGGCAATATCGTATGTGGACAACGCCCTTTCAAACTGGAGAAGGGCACTGCAACCAGATGAACTTGAACTAGGCGCGAGCGAGGACTTGGACGCCAGCTCCATTCTAAGCATCGAATCAACCTTGAGTCCGGATCCCTCAGGGTTGTTCACCTGCTCTCTCTGTGTGGCTAGAGGAGCAGGTACCAGCAGCGATACTAACAGGGCGGTGAGAAGTAGGTATCGGGCGTACATCATTCTACCTCGGAGGTGGTCACGGTGTAGGCGGAGCCTAGTTTATCCTTTTGCCTTCAATGGGAATCAATGCTGTAGGTCGCGGAAACAAGAGGCCATCGTAGACAGTATTAGGAGCCAATCATCATTCCTTTACAACTACCTGTACGTCTTTGAAAACGACTTCGGGCCCTATAGTACCTTCTAGGTAATGAGGAGTCTTGGCAGTCTCCACTGCGTTTTTGAGCAATTCATAGATGTTGCCTGCCAGCATCAGACCGTCTACTGCACCCTTGAGTTCCCCGTTCTCAATAAGAAATGCCGGGTTCCCGACGATACTGAAATCGCCCGATTCGGGGTTCGAACTGTGTGCACCCTGAAGGTTCCGTACCAAGTAGCCTTGCTTAACTCCTGAGATTATCTCAGCAATGTCCCTCTTGCCCAGCCCAACAACGAGGTTGCTCGTCGCTATCTCGAGAAGGCCTTGCCGCATGTTTCTCTTGGCGTTGCCAGTACTCTTAACACCCATCTTGTTTCCCCAATATGTATCCCAGAGAAAGGAACGTAGCACGCCCTTCTCTATGATAGGCGTTCTTTGGCGAGGGACTCCCTCATCATCAGCAACAGACGTATGCATACCCTTGGGTGTGGTGCCATCATCCGTGATTGTCAGAATCGGAGAGGCTATAGTGTCGCCTATCTTGTCAGCTATTTTCGACTTACCTCTGGCTACGTTGTCACCGCGAACGGACATGAGCAGCGTGTACTGCAGAAGCTCACTATACGCTTGGGGATGTAGTATAACTGAAAACTTCCCTGAATTCGCTTTCACTTTCTTCTTACATAGTCGGATATTCGACGCGACCTCATCAACAACCCTGTCCATGTCCAACTGCAAACCCCGCTTGACATCATATGATTGAACAAGTGGAGTCATACTTGCTCCGGTAGGTGCTACGCCTGCCAAGAATAGATACGCCGAGGTAAGCTTCTGGGCAACTGCAGTGCCGCTGCTATTCGCATATGCCATGACATGGATACTTGTGCCACTCCCACCATAAGCAGCAATCAAACCCTCCTCAGCCGCGGCCGCTTTCTTAACCATATCAGCTGTGAGCCGAACCACCTTGTCGGGCTCGCATTTGATGACCGCCTCTTCCCACAGACCTGGTATCTCCTTGTATGTTCGAGGCTCAGGCAGTCTCTGCCAATCCTTGTCTTCAGTTGTAGCCTTCGCGGCACTGAGAGCCATTGAAACACCCTCATCAAGTGCCTCGCGCGTTGGTATGTTAGTGAAGGCAGACCCCATCCTCTTGCCCAAATAGAGCCTTACTGCAAACTCTGTGCCGACGCTTCTGCTAACACTGTTGACCTCTCCGAGCTCGATTCCGGCATCCAAGTCGATTCGTGAATCACATTGCACCTCGATAGCATTAGCTCCTCTCTTCTGTCCTACTGATACAGCGTACTGGCAGAGATCCATCAGCTCTCGCTCGGTTTTCACGTCGATATTCCTCCTACGTCTTCCCTCCAAAGGTGATGCCACCCTTGGAAAATCGAATGTCCGGGCCGCCAGACCCAACTAGTGCCTCCTGACCCTTCCCACAACGACCGTTCTCGAACGGAAATTCCTTTCTCGAAATCAACTCTATCTTGAACAATGAGTCTGTAGCAATACCCGAAATAGACAGGTCGGTAATCGGACGCCCAATCTTCCCATTGACCACTTCGTATGCCTCTTGTATTCCCACTTGGAAGCTGGCGTTTGTCTGCGCTTGCCCCGCTCTGAAGTCGGCACAGTAGTACCCGAAGTCGATGCCTTCAAGCATCTCGTCTTCGGTAGCGTCCCCTCTCTCAAAATACGTATTGCGCATGCGGATTATGGGTGGAAACAGATAGCTCTCAGCTCTTGCATTGCCGGTCGGCCTAAGCCCGTTCTTGGCAGCGTATTCACGGTTTGTGAGCAGCTCTGTCAAGACAGAATTCCTGATTATCTCGACCCGTGAGGTGGGGGTGCCTTCATCATCGTATTTGGCACTGCCAATCTCGCCAGGTATAGTGCCGTCATCAGTCATGTAGACCCCTTCAGCCGCGACAACCTGCCCAAGCTTGCCAGCAAATGCGCTGTTTGCTGTCAGGTCGGCTTCTGATAAGTGACCCAGCGCTTCGTGCGCAAGCACACCGATCACTCTTGGTCCGAGCACGCACGGGAACGACCCAGCCTTTGCTGGGACTCCTTCTAGCTGCAGTTTCGCTTTTCTGGCGGCCTGTTGCCCGACGAACTCCGGGGTGGCTACCTTTTCCATATACTCCCATCCTTGATGCGTAGATGCTTCCTCGAACCTAGCAGCACTCAGTCGCGCGCCCTCTTTCGCTGTGACCCAGGGATAGGCCCAGACTAGAAGCTGACGGGACCGAATCTGAGTTCCCTCACTCGTAACAACATACTTCAAACCTGATGCTGTGCGAACCTTGACGGTCACTGCAGTAATTCTTGAATCATAGTCGCGAATGACTTTCGTCATCTGCTCCATGTACCTAATCTTCTCGGCTACAGGCACACTACGAGGGTCTCGTTTCATCTTGATATCAGCGGTGTCCTTGTAGGGCTTGGTCTCAGCAATCTTGATGGGCTCATGTCGCGTCGGCGCAGCGGCCTTTGCCATTGAGTAAGCGTCTCTCACTGCTTTGTCAAGCACATCCAGTTCGCTCGTAGTGACAAAACCCCAGGCACCGTCTGCAAGAACTCTCACTGCGACGCCGCGCTCAATCCGCTGGGTCAGAGCGTTGATGCGACCGTCGTCCATCTGAATGTACTCAATGAAGCCATCTTCCCCGCGAAGCTCTACATAAGTCGCTCCGAGGTTTCGGCCAACGTCCACTGCCTTCTGAAGCACATCGAACAATGCAAACCCTTCCTCACTTGGGCTGGGTGTGCCAGACAACCGCACATCTAATAAACTTCCGTCTCGCGCATGACTTCACGCCAGCACCAAGTCCTACGAAAACTGGAGGACAATATCACCGCCCATCATAGAGCCGCGGAAGCCCCAATGCTAGATACAACAAGCATCCATTCTCCATTGATGGAACTACATGATATTACGGGATAGACACTGACTGGGTCCACATCATGCATTCGGGGTCCTCGGGGAACACGTCTTCTTCACGAAGCACTCCTCTTGGAGACGTGATGTGCGTCACCGGAAAAAGAACTAGCCCGTTGCTCAAAGCCGCTCCAACCAGTCGCTGGCCCCAACTTCCCGGCGCCGAAACAATGGCATGAGCATCTCGCTCCCTTGCCAGTATTGTTGCTTCAAGGCAACAACCCCGAACTGTGTTACGAATGTCCTCAATGACCCCATACAGCAGCCATTCAGGTCTTATGCCCAAGTGGCCAAAATCGGGCAGCAAGAGCACATTGCCTGATTCCACCAATCTCACAACGCGGTGTAGAGAACCGGTGATACTGTTCGCCAAAACCTTCAGTCTGCCTTCTAGCAGTCGTTCGAGAACAGCCTCCTCCCCGGTATCGAGACTAGCTTGCTTGAATTCCAGCCTAGCTTCGTGAGTGAGGGCCTCATCAGATTTCACGCCAATGGATTCGAGCGCCCACCGCAAGAGATCTCTACCCTGTGACAGGATACCTCCTGGCTTGGGCACAGTGTCTTCGATATTCAAGTAGTACTCCAATGAGGTGACAGGTGACGCGGAACTCTCTCGGAGAGTTAGATTCTTGAGTTTGGATCCATCGAGATAACTAACCGTCAGCCATGAATTGCCAGTATCAGTCGGTGTGTCTTCCACAACAACGGATAGCACCTTTCCCAAAGGAACAGTATTGCATACGGCACGAGGGGCCAAGTGAGCTGACTCAAGCAGATGCCTCCGTTCATGCAGCTTTCTCGGGTTCTTGAGACTGTCGCAGAATGCTCGAATATGATGGTAGTCATCGGTTCCAAGAGGCACTTCATAGCCGTCATGAATCACGCCAAGAGCGGCAGCGCATTTGTCAATCGAGAGGTCAACCGGAATGCTCTCGAGCAACGACAAGACTCTTTGAAAGCCTCTATCTCCGTAACATTCTGAGTGCTTAACAAAGTGATTGACAATTGGGCGAAGATCCTTGCCGGCGGTGTTCTTCCTCCATACATCAAGCCACTGCTCCCTTTGAGGGCTCTTCAGAAGGGAATAGGCGATTCCATTCGCCGCACATTGACTAAAGACTTGGCCCGCACGGTCAGTGCCCACAAGCAGAAGAAAGCTCGCTCGCAATACTGCGCCCTCTGACCAACTTGCGCTCGCCACAGCCTCCTCAAAAAGAAGAGTACCATCCTTCTCAACCTGCATACCGAAGCTCTGCGCACCTTGACCGAGTCTCTCCTTCGTGACGAAGATGTTAGGGAATCTAGGATCGGGTCGGCCAAGGGCCCTTGCAGTTTTATGCATGGCTCGTGACAGTGAAGACCTGAACTCCTCTGTGGCTTCCATTCTTAGTTCTTCTACAGTCGGTTCCTTTGGCTTCTCGAACTTCGCTAGGAGTCTAGCCGCGTTTCTAATCATCTCATATGTGGAATTGTCGACATTCTCAGCACCTAGCATGATGCCGGCAATGCTGAAGAAGTACAGCCTGACTCGGTCCTGATTAACGACTGCAGCAACGAACATTACGCCGTGAAGCTGTTTGAAATACTTCCTTAGAGTCGATTCTTTGATGCGAAGCACGTCGACCGATAGTGCCCCGGCTTCCGAGAACTGCTTCTCTCCAAAGGCAGCGATTTCCTTCGGTACATCTCTAGAGACTCGGGACATCTGAGAATCCTTCCAAACGATCGGCGGCCTGCAGTTCTGTTGATCTAGGCTTAAGCTAAGATTCCTTGAAGCAGCCGCCTTAATTCGTTTTGGTCGTCACGGGTATCAATGGAATAGAGCTGTACAAAGGTTGCAACGAAAAAGAGGGAGGAGAAGGGCGGCCAGAGGCACGGCTCAGGCCGCAAGGAAGATTATCGAGAGAGAATCATGCTTCAGGAGATACTGCCACGGGTGCCATTTCGGTCTCGTACATGGGCAAAAGAATGTCACGAGTCGGTGGTGTGTTCATGACAATGTCCAAGACCTCGGCGTTCCTCATGAGAATACAGCCAAGGAACGAGTAATCGAACTTGTCAAGGCGAATGTTGACACCTCTTCTGGGGACTTGAGTAAGGAGAAGAACAATACTGAAGTCGCCCCTTGGTAGTTGGTTCAGAATACCCCGCTTCATGTCTGGCTCCAGTTGCCCTTCGAGTTGACGGGTCATCGAACCGCGTTCGATGAAGTTGTAGCGGATCCTCTCGAAATCGCCACTAGAGCTCTTCTTGGGTCTAATGAAGGAGATTGAATAGCCGAGTCGTTTCAGAGAGTTGTACCCAATGAGGGTTCTATACAAAGGTGGACTTACCGGTTCCAGTTCCACCTTCCTAAGTTCAACGACGTCTTCGTTTCTCTTGACTTTGAGGTTCAATAAATCACGTTCCCTTGTGGTCTTGGTCCCGATAGTGAAGGTGGTCTGGCCACAAATAAAACATTATGAGTAAATAATCCGCAACATGTAATACTAGCTAAATAGTCCGCGAAAGAGATTGCTACTTGATTGCCCCTTCCAGTCTCAGTAGTTCGATCTTCCTTCTTACATCGCGACCATAGCCACCGATGCCCGTACTAGATACGACTCGATGGCATGGAACAAGGGGAGAGAAACGGTTCGTGGCCATGACATTGCCTACGAATCGAGCTGCACCCGGTATGCCGGCGCGCATCGCGAGTTCTCCATAACTCACAGTCTCACCCCGGGGAATCTTGCGGGTCGCCTCTATTACACTACACGCCTTTGCCGTTAGACCAGTCATATCGAGCTTAACGTCACTTAAGTCCAAGTCAGGTAACCCTTGAGAAACAGCAAAGACCTTCTCTAGGATTGCGACATGGTCTCTCGAATCCTTCCTTTCCAGACCAATTCCTTCCGCAGAAGCTATGGCCTCAGATTCAGAATTCCTAGGACCACATGTGGAGTACAATCCATCTTCGGTGAATACACCTGCCACATATTGATTGCCTTTCTTGAGAACAGCAACAACCCTTTCAGGCACAGTATGTCACCCGTCGTACTCTTCAGACGCGACTGCACTTCATAACAGCATAGACCAGCAAAGAAGTGAGCTCAGGGTCACTCTTCTTCATTCCCATCTGGCACCATCCGCCGTCACCAGTCTGTGATGACAATACGAGCTCTATGCCCTTCTTTATGATGTTCCTCTCCAAATCGGATTCTGGATTCGGAACACCTGCGAGATCTACCATATCGTTAGTGAGCTTTTGCTCCAACGATGATTTAAGATGCTGCATCAACGCAGCTCTGCCGTCCTTGTAGATCTTGTTCTCCGATGTGATGCCAATCGCGGCCAATGCTGGCAGGATATTGCCGGTCCCCAAAGGATCCGATTCATCGTAGCCCTTGAAATCCGGCCAGTGCCCGTCTTCGTTCTGCAGCCCCATCAGGTAGTCACGAGCTTTCTTGAGCCTAGACTGATCTTCGAACCCGACATTGCAGAGAGCCTCAAGCGCTTTTCCCGTGAGCCAAGTGACGCTCTTTCCCACCGGGTACCAGTCTCTGCCGCCTGTCCCGCCGTACTTTGATTCAATCAGAGGGTCTAGGTTCAGAGCTTCGGCGAAACCACCATCCCTTTTCTGTCTAGAGACAAGAAAACGTGCCATCTTGTCAATCAGGCTCACATAGGCACTCTTGAACGGCTTCAGCAGCATCAATACTTCAGACGTTTCCTTGACGGAGCTGGGATTCCCCTGTCTTATGTTGAAAGGCATTCCGCCATCTCTGTTAAGGAGACCCGCTAACTGGGAAAATATCTTCTCGGTCTCTTGTTTCGGGATGTCGTAACCAGCCGATACAAGCCTCAGCTTGTCTACGACACTTCCGTTTGCCATCAAGTATCTCTGGGTATCATAAGGGAATTCAATCGCTTGTTTGCTTTGCTTAGCCATCTCTATTCCTCCATGTCAGATGTCGTCAAAACTAGGGACTGCTACTCCAGAACAAGGCAAGAACCTCTTCTGTCTTCTCGCGCTATACAGTATATTCGAGGACAACTAAAAACCTGCTGGACCCTACCCTTCTGGTTCTCCTTCATCCTCGTAGAACTCGAGAACCTCTTTGTTGCGTTCTCGCCTCTCGTCCTCTGTGACCTCTTCTTCTTCACCCGTTGCTTCCTTATCGACGACAACTATTTTCTCGCGAGGGGTGTGACTCACTCTGTAGTCCACGTGATACTCAGGGGCTTTCTTCACGGCTTTCTCCCAGCCGCATTCCCTGCACTTGAGTACCGCCTTCTTCTTCTTCTCGCCTTTCTTTGGGAGCATGAGGGCTCCGCACTTCTCACAGAACTCCAATGATCTCGTTCTCCCCGACTATGTTGGCCGCACCGCTCGTGCAATATGCTGATTTAACGTTTACGGCAGATAGCAGAACCTCGACGCAGAGGCAGGTATGGCCTGCCCTGTTTTTTAACAAATGCGAAACTGACCTGTAAATACCTATCAAAAGCGGTAAATACTTAACAATAGAAAAGACCGATTGAGGGATGTGGAAATGAACATGATTCTTTTAACCCCATACACCCTCGGCGATCTTGAGCTCCGAAATCGCATGGTGATGGCGCCAATGACTCGTAGCCGTGCCGTCGAGGGCAATGTGCCGCATCCGGCAGCTTTCACATACTATGCACAGAGAGCAACTGCTGGTCTCATTGTAACCGAAGGTTCGCAGGTGAGTCCTCAGGGTGTGGGGTACATACGCACGCCTGGCATCTACTCTCCTCAGCAAGTTCGAGGCTGGACGAAGATAACAAGTGCAGTTCACAAAGCCGGTGGGAGGATGTTCCTCCAGCTATGGCATGTAGGACGGGCCTCGCACCCCGACTTCCACGGCGGGGAATTGCCTGTCGCCCCTTCTGCGATTCCTGTCGAAGGAGAAGTCTTCACTTTCGAAGGCAGGAAGAAGATTCCTATCCCCAGAGCTTTGGAAACAGGCGAGATAGCGGATATCGTGGAGCAATACCGGAAAGGGGCTGAGAGTGCAAAGAGGGCTGGCTTCGACGGCGTGGAACTCCATGGTGCCAATGGATATCTGTTGGACCAGTTTCTGAGAGATGGCTCCAACAAGCGAGACGACAAGTATGGTGGAAGCACGCAGAATCGTGCGCGTTTTCCCCTCGAGGTTACCCACGCTGTAACCGATGTTTGGGGCCCGAAGAGGGTAGGGTACAAGATGTCTCCACATTTCACCAATCGGTCGATGTCAGATACAGACCCGCGGACAACATTCTCTTTTCTCGCGAAGGAGCTGGACAAGATTGGTATCGGTTATGTTCACTTGGTGGAGTTCATCTCAGGTCCGTTTGCACCGCCACCGCAGGCAAGATTGGCTTCGCTGATTCGCCAGACCTTCAAAGGAACACTCATCCTGAACGGAGGATATGAAGCTCAGAGCGCAAACCAGGCAATTGAAACCGGCAGTGCGGACTTGATTTCGTTCGGATCCTTGTTTCTCGCAAACCCCGATTTGCCGGCGAGATTCAAGATTGGTGCGAACCTTAACGCGCCTGACAGTGCCACCTTCTATGAAGGTGAGGAGAAAGGATACATAGACTATCCTTCGATGTAGTTCAGGTCAGTCGGAGCTCATTTCCTCCTCGGAGGGGGTCTCCCAATAGGTGACTCTTCGCAGTCTTTCTCTCCGATAGAGCAAAACCTACATATTGGCCATGGGCTCGTTCGTCCACGCCGCTCTAAGTCAATCGAGGAGTGTCTGCTATGGTCAAGGTAATCCCGTTTCGAGCCTACAGGTACGACAAGGCAAAGGTTGGCGACCTTTCAAAGGTCGTAGCACCTCCATATGACGTGATTAAGGACAAGATGGTTGACACGCTCCAGTCGTCGTCCCCATACAATATGGCTTGGATATCCAAGAACAAGCCAACAGGGTCTGACAACGACTCGAATAACCAGTACACCAGAGCGAGAGACATCTGGAAGAAGTGGCTGAAGGAAGGCGCGGTTAAGCAGGACTCGAAGGAGTGCTTCTACGTCTACGGTCATGATTTTGAGGCCGCGGGAAGGAGACTGTTCAGGTTCGGATTCATAGGCCTTCTGGAGCTCGAGGACTTTGCTGCAAAGCCGCCAGCCAAGGGACCATTTGCCGGCGTCCTTCAACACGAAGAAACGTTGCCCAAGGACATAATGGACCGTCTTAGTCTTTGCAGGCAGTCAATGACGCAGTTTGGGCTCATTTTCGTCATCTACCCCGATCCAAAGCGTGAGGTCGACTCGGTGCTTGAACGATATATCAAGAATGCACCACTGCTCGACGTGACCGATACGGAAGGCGTTCGACACAGGCTTTGGGCAGTCGACAATCCGACAGACACCAAGAAGATCTCCGAGTTGATGAAGGACAAGTACGTAATCATAGCAGACGGTCATCATAGGTACAAGACGGCGCTCGCGTTGTCGAAAGAGAATCCCGGCGTTCCGTCTGCGAAGTACAGAATGCTTACGTTCGTCAATATGGCTAACCCCGGCCTTGTGATTCTGCCGACGCACAGGTTGGTCCAGAATCTTGAGAATTTCTCCAGGCAGAAGCTGCTCGACGGTGTGAAGCAGAGTTTCGAGGTTAGGGACTTCAAGACAAGGGAAGACATGTTTGCTTTCATGAGAAAGCAGAGCGACGGCAAGCGTCATGCATTTGGTTTGTTCTTAAACGATGGCAAGTTCTACGTGCTTACGTTGAAGGACGTATCTCTAATGAACAAAGTCGTTCCAGACAAGTCCCCGCAATGGAGAAGCCTAGACGTCGCGATACTCCACTCTCTCATCCTTGACAAGGTTCTTGGCATTGACAAAGAAAAGCTGTCCCAAGGTACAATGAAAGGCGAGGGTTACGTCATCTACATCAAGGATGTCGGCGATGCAGTAGATGAGGCAATCAGGTCAGTGAAAGAAAAGGCTCAGGCTGTATTCTTCATGAACCCGCCCAAGGTCGACGAGGTCGAAGCCGTCTCCAGGAACTTTGAAATCATGCCGCAGAAGAGTACATTCTTCGCACCGAAGCTCTTCGACGGTTTGACTATGAACAAGCTAACATGATAGACGGGTTCAGCTCCTGCGTACAAGTTTCGTGTTTCACGGGCGATGCCCGTGTACAGGACTGGACAGATGACCCCGGATTCTCGCCCCTCGGCGTGTCTACTGGTGTGGGTAGAAGGGCTCGGAAGGGCCCTGCTCCGAGCATCTTATATCGGTGCTATTGGGGAGATTCCTCAAGCATTAAGCGTCCCAAATCAGCAGCTTGCTATGGGATTTGTACAAAGCGAATCTAGGTGAATAGAATGGGAAAGAGAGTATTCAACTTCAACCCCGGCCCAGCGGGTCTTCCTCTGCCCGTCTTGGAAAAAGCCAGAGATGAGTTGCTCGACTATGCAGGAACGGGCATGTCTGTCTTGGAGATATCTCACCGTTCCAAGGAATATGAGAAGATCAACCAAGACGCCACTGACCTCTTGCGTGCGGCCATGGGCCTGCCAAGCGACTACAAGGTTCTGTGGTTGGGTGGTGGTGCATCGACCCAGTTCTTCATGGTTCCGCTCAACCTCCAGCTACCGGGTAAACCGATGGAGTACGCTTTGACAGGTACGTGGGCTCAGAAAGCGATAGCCGAAGCGAAGCTGTACGGCGAAACCAAAGTTGTAGCCTCTTCGGAAGACAAGAAGTTCTCCTATATACCGAAGAATGTTGCATTCTCGGCCAACACAGCATTCGCCCACATGACCATGAACGAGACAATCCATGGAGTAGAATGGCCATACATACCTCAGGTGCCTAAAGAGGTGCCACTTGTATGCGATGCCTCATCCGATTTTCTGTCGCGCGTTATTGACCCCAAGAAATTCGGCGTAATCTATGCTGGAGCGCAGAAGAACGTCGGTCCTGCAGGCGTATGTGCAGTAATTGTAAGAGAGGATCTGCTGACACGCGTTCCTGAAAAGGTCCCCTCAATGTTGAAGTGGAGCACACACGCGAAGGAGAATTCCCTATACAACACTCCGCCAGTGTTTGCAGTTTACATCTGTAAGCTCTGGCTTGAATACA
This sequence comes from Candidatus Thorarchaeota archaeon, assembly GCA_003345555.1. Lineage (GTDB taxonomy): Archaea > Asgardarchaeota > Thorarchaeia > Thorarchaeales > Thorarchaeaceae > OWC5. Next base: position 6,962 of record PRDJ01000037.1, on the reverse strand, counting down.
TGAAACAGATCGGAGGCATCCCCGCAATCGAGAAGATGAACATTGAGAAGGCCAAAATCATCTATGACGTGATCGACAAGTCCAAGGGATTCTACAAAGGCCATGCGCAGCCCGATTCCAGAAGCCGGATGAACGTAACTTTCAGACTGGCGAATGAACAACTTGAGGAGAACTGTGCAAAGGAAGCGACAGCCAAGGGGCTGATTGGACTCAAGGGCCATCGCTCAGTTGGAGGCATGCGCGCATCACTTTACAATGCCGTGACGATTGAGGCAACTAAAGCACTTGCTGAGTTCCTCAAGGACTTTCAGGCCAAGAATCAATAGTCTTCGATTGGGAGTAGGAGTTGACCCACTGTCTCTCCTACTACCTAGCTTCTTTTGTCTCTTGACGAGAATAGACAGAGACAAACGACATCGAGATCTTGTTTCATGGCCGCTCATGCGACCTGGCGTTTCGAGCGTTAGCTCGACTTGCGCTTGCTCGAGAACTCTGATACAGCATTCTCAAGTAGTCTCTTCATGTCATCGAGGATCGAACCATCGATGACACCTTTGTAGGTTCGCCTCATGAGAGGCCCGCTCGCTTTGACACCTACGTTTCTCATGCCATGGTCCTCGAAGAAATCCTTGAGCGCAGATGCGATAGGTATCAAAACCCCGCCGGGCAGCCTGCTTGCCAGCAGCTCTTTGCAGCATTGACAGTCAATGACGACTATTGTGTTTGTACCATCAATAAGAACCTGAACAGGTAGCTGGTTCTGCGATGCCTTGCTTTGTCGGCCATTCCCATTATCCAAGCGAAGTGCAAAGCTGGCAACCTGCTTCATGTTCCGTCCTTCGTGAGATTGATTCTGGTACTCCGCACGTTGCTCGGCAACGAGGAGGGCAGCACTCATTGGCTGCCCCCGGTAAATGGAAATCAATACCAAATCAACCTGTCTGTTTCGGCTGACGCCTCGCACGCTTTGTCATTGCGATAAAGGCCGGAATCAGCACTAGGGCCAAGATTATACCCACGGAAGATGCAAGTCTTACGAAGTCAGAACCGGGCTGCGTCGTCGTGGTTGTAGTAGTCGTTGTTGTAGTTGTCTTCGTTGAAGACTGCACGATGTACGGGTAGGTTGGTGAAGTGGCCCCGTTGTTGAGCGTGTCATTTGCATGTGGTCAGTAAGACTACTTGACTATCAGCACAGCGCATCCAGCCTTGTGGGTTACCAAGTCAGTCGTGCCACCGATATGCGTTCTGTCTTCCCGTCCTAGACCTTGAGAGCCAATGACTATGATATCCGCCTTTCTCTCATTTGCCACGTGAACGATCTTGTCAGATGGTTCGCCCCTTTCGAGTATCAGCTCTGTCTGAAGCTTGTAGCCGGACGCTGCAGACTTGTAGCCATCCAGAAGCTTGTTGCCGTTGGTTACGTATTGCTGAAGAGCGGACAGGAAGTCAGATCCCGATGACTTGGCGACCTGCTGGACAGCACCAAGGTCAACCACATGGACTATGAGCAACTTTGCGCCCATCATCTCAGCAAGCTCAAAGGCAACTGTAGCCGCCCGAGCGGCGTTCCTGCTGCCATCGACCGGCAGGACTATGGTCTTGATTGTACTGATAAGCCGCCCTGGCTCCCGGTAGAGAATATCTTGCATATCCGAATGACATTCACATTCTGGCCTCAAATATCTTGTCTTTTCGGGGACACATTCGGGCCGATAGCGGGACGACGCTGCGGCAGTCCTGAGCCGCGAACTCCTCGCCGGCTTGGCAGGTCAGAATCGGCCCCATTATTCCTTGAGTTTCCCAAACTTTAACTACTGACTATGTTTCAAGAAAGGACACTTAGTCTTAGGAGACACATTCCTTGACAGATGTGGACCTTATTGATTACTATGAGAAGAAGAAGTACCCAAGTCACAGCAGAGCGATAGCTGCCATCTTGATTGTTTTTGGTGGCTTTGTTATCTTGGGCGTATATTCAATATGGCAACTCTGGCCGAAATTCATAACCGAAGTCGTGCCTTTGATAATGAGCATAGTAGCGACCCTAGACCTACCCAGTATCCTGACCACAAGCCTGTACGGTGTCGCCTTAGTTGTCGGCGGGCTCTTTCTCTTTGGAGTCTTGATTGCCGTAGGAGCATCAGTTCTGGCTCGGAGGCTTGGTGGAACCCTCATTTACGTCGGTGCTCTCTTTATGAATTTGATGACATGGGGAATCGTGATTCTGGTCCTAGCAACCGGCCAGCTCTCGTTGGGCGATCTTGTCGCAAACTGGCCAATCATGATACCGGGGCTCCTGACTCTGTTCACAACGTTGCTCCTGTTCACGGTTTTCAAAGACAGGATACGACGCGCCGGACAAATCATCAAGCTGACAGGGCAAGTTTGTCTTGATGAAAAGGGGGTTTTTGTCCCACCGCTTTTCACGATGATATTCACTCTCATTTCGGCAGTGCTCTTTGGGGCAATCATATTCCAGTTTGCCGGAATTGACGTGCTGCTGGGCACCGTACCTTGGACTGTGGAGAGCGAAGCCTCCGTCGGTATTGGGTTGCTGCTCTACCTATTCACGACTCTTTTCTTCTACAACATCGCATATGGCGCAAGCTCAGGAATCGTGTATATCTACATGAGAGGGCAGGACCCAACTCTCGGAGACGGAGTGAAAGCATCGCTTGGCGTAGTGGCCGGACTAGCAGCTCTCGCAATCATGAGCGTTGTCATAGTCCTGGTCAGAATCGCCCTGCAGAGGGCAGGACGGCAGGTCGGAGGCGCCGGAGGCGAAGCTGTTGGCAGAGCGGCGGGTGGAATCATTGGCTGGATCTGGGCCCTTGTCAACTACTTCACAATTCCAGCAATGGTCGCCGAGGGACTCGGTGCAAGGGCGGGCATCAAGAGGAGTGCGGGTCTAGTTCGAAAGAACTTCGTCGATGTGATGATCAAAGAAAGCGCAGTACGTTGGGCTTTCGGAGTGCTCGCATTGATATTCTTCATTGCTTTTGCAGTAGGCGGCGCGGCAATCGGGTGGGTCGTATCATCAGGTGACCTCATAACCGCGCTGGTGCTTGCCGTGATCTTCATCGTGTTCGCCGCAATCCCTTGCAGTCTAGTGCTACGCACTTTCGACATTGTGTATGTGACCTTACTCTATGTGTTCATTCGGCGGCAAGAAGGAGAAATCACTGGCAAGACAGCGTTCTCAGCCGACATGAGTAGAGAACTCGAGTCAGCATACAACGCCGCAAAGCGCAGTGGCAGCTAATGAAACCTTTGTGGGCGATGGTGCTCCAGCCACCGCCCTGTCTTTTCTTCTATTGGCGTTCACCCTAAGAGTATAAAGCAGGGTTAGGTCAACACACGAAATCGAGGAAGAGACTTTGGAACCAAAGACAGCAGCTGCTAATGCCCTTGAGGCGGTGCTGGAAGCGAGACCAGGAGAATCTCTGCTAGTTGTGACAGACGACGTGAGAAGCGACGTTGGCAGAGCTTTTGCACAGGGAGCAGTTGAACTCGGCTTATGGACAAGAATGGTTGTGTTGACAACGCAGGAGAACACATTCAGGTCTGCAGTCCCTGACCACCTCATAGAAATGATAAACGGAGCAAACCAACCGGACGTATTCATCAATACGCTACGGGGACCCTCTCAGGAGACGCCCTTCAGAATCAAGATCATCAAGCTTGAGACGAGGAAGGGGCGTTCTAGGTTGGGGCACTGTCCGGGAATCACCATGGACATGCTCACGGATGGAGCACTAGCAATGACCAAGGAGCAGCATGTCAAGATGCAATCAGAGGCCCGGGACCTCATCGCTCTTCTACAGGATGTGACTTCAGTTCGCGTTACAGCTCCTGCCGGTTCTGATTTCACTCTCAGCGTAAAGGGTCGGACTTGGTTCTCTGATACCTACGTGGACTGGAAGACCATGAAATGGATGAACCTACCTACGGGCGAGGTACTGGTCGGGCCCGTCGAGACCGCAATGCAGGGAACACTTGTTTGCGACCTAGCATACGGAGGAGGCGCCGGAGCACTGAAGAGGCCAGTACGAATCGAAGTGAAGAACGGTCTCGTCGTTAAACTCGACACTGACGACAAGGAAGTGCTCAAGGCGATAGAACAGACACAGGCGACTGATGAGATGGCCAAGCATGTGGGCGAGTTCGCCATTGGTCTCAATCCCAAGGCAAGGATTGTCAGAGAGTTTCTCGAGTCCGAGAAGATTGGCAATGCAATCCATGTGGCATTCGGAAACAACATGGATTACCCGGGCGTCGTGGCGAATAACTCGGCCACGCATCAGGACTTCCTCGTTGGCAAGCCAACAGTGACTATTACGTATGCAGACGGCCGGTCAAGAATCATAATGGAGAACGGTGCTCTGCGAATGAAGGAATAGTCGGCACCCGAGATTGGAAGAATGGGCTCCTGAAGAGAAAGTGACTAGGGCTTTGCTCACAACCAGTCAAACGCGATATTCCAAGTGACGCTGGATCCTGAGAACGGATTCAGGTAGAGGACCTTGAAGAAATCTGCAAGTAACCCTCTCTCTACTGCCTTGTCGAACGTGGGCATGACAAAGTCTGTCTTTCCAACATGATATGTGAACACGTACGGAGCCCAGATGTTGACACGGCCATCGTCTGTCTTGGGCTTGAAGAAGTCGGTTGTCGCTTTTGCAGAATCTGCTGTCCTCAATCCCCGCTCAGCAATATATGGAGCAACATCCTCTATTCCGAGACCGCGATCGTTCATCATGATTGCTGCATTGATCGAGACCATTCTCCTCAGCGTGCTGAGCACTTCCATTGCTGTTGCCGTTGGACTCTCGTCAGCTATTCCTAAGAACTCCTTTGCAGAATCGGCTGTGCCTTCGGATATCACGCTGCGTCCGGTGTGAAGCGGGACGACGCTCAGCTCAGCATACCGATTCTTGAGGTAAGCGCGCTCCCGACATAGATTATTGACATGGTGTTCGTATTCATGATAGATGACTGATAATGACACTTCTCGGTTCATTGGATGATCAACGTTGAACTCATTCATCGACTTGAAACCGCCCAGATAGTAGTTGTAGCCGCCCCAAGGCTTGTCGGTCACTGCCTTGTAGCGAACTCCGTTGTCGCGTATGCGTCCCCCGATTTTGGAGAAGACTCTCTCCTTAAACAGGCGGCCGACCTCGGAGACCTTGTCTTGAAGCTCACCCTCGATTAGATACCTCAAAGGCTCGCCTCTGAGCTCTCCGGTCGTCATGAATCGGTCGACTCTATCCCTCACATCAGCTCCGGGAAAAACAGCAAAAGCCTCACTGACGCGCTGCATCTGTTGATCGATAACGCTCTCCGGGTAGGCCTTCATATCGATGCTGAAGAGACGTTTCACAAGCTGACCATAGGAGATGTCAGCGCCGCTCAGCCACTCAACTACCGTTTGGAGGGAACCAATCTCGCCTAGGAGATACTCCCTCCTCAATTCGTTTCGAATACTGCCCTTGACTATGTCGATTAGCGAGCCAATATCCTGCAGGATCGACTCTGGCTCCGTGCGCTCGGCTTGCTTCTCCGGGGCTAGACTAGGCGGACCGAAGTACGCGTCGACAATGCTTACACCAGTGAGGCTTCTGCTAAGATTGCCGACTCTGCCACACAATTGCACGTACTGTTCAGCTGCTTTCACGCAAAATGCCTCGCTTGGTGCCGAATTGCTGCATCAGAATGTAACTGTTTTGGACTACCATGTCCTGCGCGGGAGCTAGAGACACCTGCTCGGTCGTCCATGTAATAGAGGTGCTCAGGAGGTCTCGATATCGTCCTTGTGGTTGTCCTTGGTTATGTCTTTAGCCGCTCGATTGCCCGGCAGGGTCCGTGGGATTGGGCTTGCCCAGTGTCCGATACAAGGCGAACACTGCTAGACAAATGCCGGCCCACGCAATCAAAGAGAAATTTGCTATGAGAAGGATTTCTATAAGGGTTGAGAGGAATGCATGTCCAATGACGAACTGAACCATCAGAAAATAGCCAACAGAACCAATCAAGAACAGCCCCACTCCAGCTGAAGGATTGACTTTCCGTTTCCAGTCGACATACGCGGCACTCAATATCAGACCGGCGACGAGGAGTACCGACCATGAAAGTCTAAAGATCATCGATAGCGTTTCTGGAGCGATCTGGGAAATGAATGAAAGAATGATGCCGGTCTCCCCCGTCAAAGCAACGAACATGCCGACCAGGCAAATCCAGACAGGTCTCTTCATGTTATGTTTCTCCTCAACTATGCCCGTTCCTCCAACATCATGGAAAGTGTAGACCCAAATTAAAGGATACTGATGTCGGTAGGTGAGGGAAGAAAGCATTCATGTGTGAGTTCTGTCACCGACCAACCAGGGAAAAGACCTCCCGATGATAGCGGCCCACCACATTCATTAGAGGCGAGACTCACTGTTCCATCGGTTGAATTGAGCATGCCAAAAAGCAAGTCAAAGCGCAATATCGTGATTCTCTTGGTCATAGTCTTGATTGGAGGTCTTGGGATTATCGCTTCACATGACGGGCTGATTGGTACAACGAGCATAATTGACATCAACAACGGCGATATTGCCATTGGCACGCAGGTGACTGTCAAGGGAGAGCTAACTCTTCGATTGGGCAATGCGCACACGATTACGGTAGTCGGCGGCAGCAACACCCTTGGCTTCATTTGGTCAGGATCCTCACCGCCGCTTCACTCGATCATAGTGGTCCGAGGCACAGTGAGCTCCGTGATTTCGCTATCCGATGTCAGCTCTGTTGACGTCGTCTGGCTCTTCAGATGAACAAAGCGTTACACGCTCACTAGACCTCGACGTTGCATCAAGGCTGACCAGTCATTGTCTGTACTTGCGATCTACGATCGCATGCAATGGCAGGATGAGCAGCCAAAGGGAGATCATGACAGAAGCAGCAGTCGGAACATACGTGGACGC
>PRDJ01000036.1 GCA_003345555.1 Candidatus Thorarchaeota archaeon | reverse complement strand
ACAGGCGTCATGGGAGAGGGCGACTTCTACTCGGCGTTCGAGTTAATCAAGAATCTGAATGACCGTGCAGTTCCTGTTCTTCCTGGGGACGGTCAGAAGCACATAATGTACTCACATGTTGATGATGTTGTAGACGGTTTTGCCAAAGCCCTGACTTCGCGGGGCGCACTGAACACCACGATAATACTATCTCCGAACGAACCAATCAAGTACAAGGACCTGATAGTGTTCATTGCAGACTGCTTGGGTGTGAAGCCACCGACAAGGTATATCCCTACATCTCTTGCTAAACTGGGCATTGGTCTTCTGAGTCCAATCAAGAACCGACACGGAACAACTTTCCTTTGGCACAGGCAAACCATTCAGAGTATGGTCGAGGATCGATGGTACACGAATGAGAAGGCAAAGCGGCTCTTGGGATGGTCTCCTCGCTACACGATGGTAGATTGTATCAAGAAGACGATAGACTGGTACTTCGCCAACGGTCACTTGGAAAAGAAGGCGTAGAGAATGGAAGCACTTGTAGGTCTGCTCCTGATAGTGCTCCCCATAGCACTTGCTTTTGTCATGCTCGTCTTCCTTCACAGAGCCGCGGACACGACCGGCGTAGTCGTTTGGCTGGTAACGGTCGTGATAGCAGTCCTTGCTTTTCAAACGGATTTCATCATTGTGCTCACGGCCAGCGTGGCGGGTATCGTGAAATCATTCCCTATCTCGCTCATGGTTGCGACATCGATACTCATGATGACGTACATGCAAGAGACCGGATCGCTTCAGAGGCTCGTTGTATTCTTCAAGACGTTAGGCGGAGGAAGCAGGCCGATGCAGATCATGATAATCAGTCTTGGTCTCGGTCTGTTTCTGGTGGGCATTGGTGCCACACCGGTGTCAATGTTGCCACCAGTCATGCTCGCGCTTGGATTCAATCCGCTTGTTGCAGTGGCTCTTCCTGCAATCGGTTACGATCCATTGACTACGTTTGCTTTGCTGGGCGTACCAGCAGTTGTGTTCAGGGACACATATTCACAGGTGAGCGGGGTTGACATTCCACTTTGGCAGGCCGGGTCGGTTTTTTCCTTCTATATGCCTATAATCACAACCGGTATCGCTGTTTCGATGCTTTGGATTGGGGGCGGTAGTAAGCTCCTCAAGAGCAGAGAAGGCCTATTGCTTGCGGCCGTATGCGGCGTCACTGCCGGTGTCGTTTCAATTGTATGCAATACAGCCATTGTGAATCAGACTACGCTTACTGATGTGTTTGCAGGCGCGGCAGTCCTGTTGGTTCTCTTTCTCTACAATAAAGCCCGTCGTCGGCCATTGATTGACAAGAGCATGTTGTCCGAAAAGGACAATGAAATTGTGGCTTCGATGAGTCTGAAGCGCGCCAGCATACCTTGGCTCATACTGGTGGTTCTATGTCTCATGACGAATCTGATTCCCTATTTCAGGGACATTCTGTATAACCAGCTAGCCATGAAGGTCGTCGTTGGCAGCTATCCAGATCTCATTCCCACAAGAGTACTGTGGCAGGCCTACACTCTCATGTTGATTGCGACTGTCCTGTCTATTCCGTTCTTCAGGCGAGACAAGACGACTCTTCGGAACGTATTTGCGAAGTTCATGAAACGTGCACCTAGGCCAGTACTAGCTGCTGCGATATTCTTCGCCATGGCTGAGGTCATGAACTATAGCGGTTTCTACTTCGACTTGGGCAAATGGACATTCCCGTCTGCCACGCCAACGAACAATATGATTTACATGCTCGCAACGATGACATCTGAGACCTTGGGTAGAGGGTATCCTTTGACGGCGGCGTTCCTCGGGCTCTTGGCCGGATTCATCTCTGGTTCCGAGACTTCCGCAATAGCAATGTTTACGAAATACCATCATGAGGCGAGCACGCTGATTGGCGCGAACTCAATCGTGGTCGCAGCTTCCAACGGTATCGGCGGTGGTTTGGCAAGCGTTCTCAGCCCGGCGAAGATTCAGAATGCTGCGGCAGTCATTGACCAAATAGGTATTGAAGGCAGAGTCATTCGTTATGGCGCAGTCGTGGCGATCTTGATGACCGCAGTTGTAGCTATCATGACGATGTTGTGGGCGTTCTGACCTTTGCTTCGTCTGAGACAGACCCTGTCAATGCAGTAGGAGTTGGGTATTGATTTCTCTGAGCTGCTTCCGACTTGCACCGTAAGTCCACGCCTAGTTCGGGTCGTGGACCATTTCCGTACGCCTCGCTCTTCGGATTATCGGAAGGAATCTCCCGGTTCTAGCGGCATAGTCGTCATAGGCCTTGCCAAATATGCTCCGCAGTAGCTCTTCTTCTCCTCTCGCCTGAGTCGGAAGTGATACGGCGGCAATCAAGCTGAAGAACGCGAGCCAAATGCCAGTTGCGAGAAAGAGAAAAAGGCCAAAGACAATCTTGCTTACGTACATTGGGTGCCTTACCCATCTGTAGGGTCCTCCCGTTGCAAGCACGTAGCCACCATGTTCCGAGCCCAAGAGTGCAGACGCTTCACGCATCGGCCTATTAGCTGGCACGTAGTTCACGTTGTAGTACATGACAGCGACACCCCACATGTCCGTCACCCAGATACCTGCGATCCCGGTCCAGTTAATTGATGCAGGCAAGTCGATAGCCATGAACGGCCATACTGTGTTCCATAGGTCGAAGGCGCACAGAAGGAACACGACAACTGTGAGGAATGAATTGACCCCCATCCCTACGATAATCCCCCATCTTGACCACGCTGTTCCGGCCGGTGCGTCACCTAGATCCCTCTGTGGCTTGCCAACCTCAACTGCTCCTGGAGGAAGCCCTGTTCCTCGCCGCCTCTTGAGCAGGCCGTACGCGGCAGCTGAGGCAATCCATGCACCAAGAAACCAGATGAGGAGGTCGGTGCGTGTTAGCATACTCAGATTCCCAGACGTCTTGCGGCGCCATCAGTTCGTCGCGCACCAACTGAATCCACGCAGTCTCCTATAAGGTGTGTGTCGAAGTCTGAAGACCTCATCGCCGAAGCAGCATCTTGCATCTGTGAGAAGCCGTAGCTCACTCTGAAGCCGGAACATGGTCTGGAGTGTTGTTAGAGATCGGTCTCATCTTCTTTCCTTTTTCTAGGAGACCTACTACGTCATCAACCGAGTCGAAGTACTGCGTTCCTCTACAATGGTCAATCCTCGGGCGAGGAATATCTACTTGGACCTCGCCGATGACTTTGCCTGGTCTTGATGACATGACCAGCACTCGATCGGCCATCAACACGGCCTCTTCGACATTGTGGCTCACCATTATGAAGGTGTTAGGCGGTTCAGGTTCGCGCCAGATCTTCAGAACCATCTCTCTCAGAGTCTTGGCGGTCAGTTCGTCCAGAGAGGAAAAAGGCTCGTCCATGAGAAGAACATCCGGCCTTAGTGCAAGAGCACGCGCGATGCCAACACGCTGCTTCATACCACCAGAGAGATCGTGAGGGTATGTGCCTTCGAATCCATCGAGTTCTACGTTGTGAAGATGTTCCCGAGCCCGCTGGCTCCGTGTCTCTTTATCAAGACCGGCAATTTCCAGAGGAAGCATAACGTTTTCAATTGCCGTCTTCCAAGGCAACAATCCGAAGAGTTGGAATACCATCGCGATCTTCTGGGTAGGTTTGATTACTGGGTCTCCCTTGAACAGGATCTGACCGGAATCTGCATGTTCAAGGCCCGCCGCAATACGAAGTAGTGTGGACTTGCCGCAACCCGATGGGCCAACTATACACACAAACTCTTCGTCTACTGTGAATGAGACTTCCTCCAGAACATCGATTCGTGTCATGTCCTTCGTGAAACTCTTGCTAACGGATTGGAAATCAAGTATCGCCATTCCTAGCCAACCACCTCGTGTTTCTCGCGCTTTCTCATCAATGGCCTCCAGAGCAGGGCCTCCGTAGCAAGGACGATGGCGGCTATGACACCAAGTAACAGGATTAGGATGACAGTGTTGCCGTACACATATCCCGCCCGATCCATTAGCGAGCCGATACCCGGGAGATATGCTGGCGGGATGGTCTCAAGGTACTCCGCGAAGATGACTGTGTTCCATCCGGTCCCCCATGATAATATGCTACCTGTCACGATAGCTGGCATGATGGAAGGCAAGATGATGTGCCTGATGCGGTGCCATCCCTTGAAACCGAAGACTTGACCGACCTCCCGAATCTCGCTGGGAATCACTTTCACTGCGCTTACGATGTTCATGAACATGTACCATATCATATCCAGAACGAGCATCAAGATGCACGTTACTTCGAGAGCGGCCTCAGTGGATGCAAAGAACCCACTCAACCCGAGGTAGATTACAGGGAAGAGAGCCAAGATAGGGACGCCCTGTCCTATGTCATATATTGGATAAAGTACTCTGGCTACTCCCTTGTGTTCCGCGGCCAAGACTCCCAAGCTGATAGCCACTACCAATGATATCACATACGCGATTGTTAGGCGACTCATCGTCAGCAACACCAACAGCGGGAGATGTGGCAACTCGCTTGCTGGAGGCGTCGCTAGGCCCTGCAGAATCAGTGCCCCTGTCGGGAGCTGGAAAACCAGGATGTATACGATCACACTCGCAACCAAGACACCCATAGCAGTGAGGATACCCTTCTCCACGCGCGAGTATTTGCGCAGCCGTTGCCACATGCTGGTGAACGGTCTTGACCAATGGGCTCCTTCTAGTCGAAGACGCTGACTAGCTTTGGCGATACCAAACTTGCCTGGCATGGAGACGTGGGTTCTGAATATGGGCCCAAATGCGTCAGCGCTGGTGCGTTCCATGAGTCGCTGCCATGTTATTGTGTTGAAGTAGACGACAATGAAGGTGATATATAGTAGCAGACTGAAGGAGAGCACCATGTCTTGCTGCTGGAACGCGGCTTTGGCAAGCAGATACCCTAGTCCGCCAGACGGCGGCCCGACCACTTCATTCTGGTACTGAATGTATTCAGCTGCAATTATGAAGAACCAACCGTCACACCACGCAAGGTTCCCTGCCGAAATCAGAGCAGGTACAATAGACGGGAGTATAATGTGCCTGATATACGGCCATCCTACAATACCAAAGCTTCGGCCCGCTTCTATTATGCTTGGAGAGATGTTACGAACGGCGCCCATGACTCCGAAGAAGATAGACCACGCCATAGATGTGAACAGCAGGACAATGACGGCCAGTTCGATGCCAAATGCGCCCCAAGTGAATAGAAACGCGACGACCATTGGAAAGTACCCTAGGATAGGCAGAGACTGTAGCAGGTCAATGATTGGGACAATCACTCGGGAAGCAGTCTTGTTCGTGGCGCATAGGATACCAAAGGAGGCGCCCCAAGCTATCGAAATCAACAGTGTGATTCCAATTCGCGTGACTGTGCTCAGAGTGGAGAGCGAAAGGAGCCCGATATCTAGATCTGGCCGGATGGCTGTAATCAGGAATGCACCGGCAGCAAGAATAGCTATGCCTCCGACCAGACTTAGAAGGTACCTTCGCATGGACTACTCCTCAGCGTTCTTGGTCTTGCTCCAGCGTACTCGATTGCGAGTTTCCACACCGCATCGTTGCAGCTTATACGCATAAAGGTTGCATCGAAGGATTCGACTTGTGCCGCATTCAAGAATAACCGACCTAGAGGATGTTCTATATACTTGTCGAAACCTTGAATTACTTCGGCGAAGAGCATGAAGTGGATTACTCGGACCAAGCCTCACGTTGACCGCTGTGCGTCAGCGTGGCTGATAAAGAGGTTCATCGACAAGGCGGCGAAGTTTGGTTTTATCAATAAAGACGATCCGATTCCCAAGGGGTCAATCGCCTTTACGCTGCCCGGGGCCGACATCAAACCAGTCGAAGGGAAGAAGACTACTTACGACATACTTCTAGAAGAATACAAGGTTCGAGATGCAGTCGCGGTAAGAATAGGCAAAATCATCCACGACTACGAAATAGACGCAGACGAAGATCCGAGGCGCGTTGCGCTTGGGGAGACACTAGGTTTATGCTACGTTCTGAAAGGACTGGACCCAATATCGAAATCAGACAATGAGATAGTTGACAGAGGCTTACTCGTCTTGGATGCCATCTACGCCATCCTGAAAGATGAGGCTTGACGCTAGACAACGAGATGACTGGTCATGTCTCGCAGATTTTTCGCAGCACTCTGTGTAACCGGATTCTTCGCGATTCTCAGTTCAACGATGTCGAAGAGCCCTGTGCTTGCCCCGTTTGCAGAGAGTGTGGGAACACCGGAGTACCTCATGGGATTCGTTGCCTCCGCATCAACTATCCCCGGACTCATTGCGAGTCTACCGGCCGGGTCACTTTCTGATCGCTTGGGCAGAACAAGGATTATCATCTGTGCTGGAGTTGTATTCGCGACAGCTCCGTTCCTCTATGTTCTTGTTACGACTCCGTACCAGCTGATCATGGTCAGGTTTTACCACGGCTTTGCCACAGCTATCCTTGTCCCGGTTGCAAATGCCGCAATCGTAGATATGTATCCCAAGAGCAAGGGACAGAGAGTGTCAACCTTCTCGTCTTCCACGGCTGTCGGACGGGCAATCGCACCCACCCTTGGTGGCTACATTCTCCTCGTTACGATTTCCGATTACCATGAGCTGTACATAGTCGTCGGCATCTTCGGCATATTGGCTTTGACGTCTGCACTAGGTCTCCGAGGCAAGAAAGAATCCTACGAAGCACCAGTTGCCAGAGAAGAGGTTCCTAGGAGTGCGGTCAGGGAAGGGATTGAAGTTGCTCTCAATCGCGGCATAGTCGCTACAAGTCTTGTGGAAGCGGCGCAATACTACACCTATGGCGCTTTTGAGTTCTACGTCGTACTCTATGCTCAGTCGCTGGGAATCGACCTGTTCCAGATCGGTATCGTGTTAGCAGCTGAAATAGCTACGTTCGTTATTGGCAAGCCGATCATGGGCGGACTCTCAGACAAGATCGGCAGGAGAAAGCCCATCATTCTCGGGCTTTTGGTGGGAGCAGTATCAATGTTTGCGGCTCAGTTTGTCACATCTTTCTATCAACTCGTCATGATTTCGATAGTGTATGGTCTGGGTTTCTCACTGGTTACATCCTCAACCCCACCTCTCGTATCGGAGCTAACGCGAAAGGAGTTGTACGGTGTATCTATGGGCTTTCTTGGCACAATAATGGATGTAGGACAAGTGTTGGGTCCTATTGTTACTGGCTTCATACTCGCCGCGGGATACGGATACTCGGGTTCGTTCACGTCGCTTGGACTGTTGCTTTTCCTTACCGCCCTAATCTTCTTCGGAGTTCATCATAGACGGGCCTAGTCCAGTTCCCAATCCTTATCCGATGATGACGTACGCGCGTGAGGGATGTCTATACCTAACTTGACCTACTGGAGAGGTAGGACCCTCTATGTCAATCCATCCTACCGATGCACTAATCGGTGCATGTTTTGCATTCGCAACTATGACAATGGGGTCTTCGGCTTTGATTTGAGTCTTGACAGGGATCCCGCACCCGAGGAACTCATGGAGGCAATCAGAAGAACTTGGAAGACTGGCTTTGTTGAGGCGGCAATCGTCGGACTTGGTGAACCGCTGTTGAATCTCGATGGAACCCTTGCTTCAGTGAGGCAGGTCAAGTCATTAGCCAGTATTCCCGTGAGAATCAACACGAACGGAGAGGCGCTCTTAATGTATCCTCGTCGCGACGTTCCTCGAGAACTTGCATTGGCAGGAATGAACCACGTTCAGGTCTCTATCAATGCTCCCGACTCACAAACCTACGTCAAGCTGTGTAAGCCGAGTTTTGGAGAGAAGACTTATGCCTCAATGCTCCGATTTGCCGAGAGATGTCTCAAGTATATGACCGTCGAGCTATCGGTGGTCAGGGTTCCAGGCTTAGATATCGAAGCTTGCAGGCGCGTGGCAGAGAGAATCGGGGCCCAATTCAAAGTAAGAGAGTACCGCGGTCCACCCGAATTACTTGATGCAATAGCCAGCCTTCTTGTTGGCTGAATACAGAAGACTTGTTTCAGCAACTATATCAAGCGAACAGAAGGTTCGGCAGAGAGAAGGTGTCCTATGATCCGTCGAGTGGCAGGTCGTACCTACGCAGATACGGACGGGAAAAACGGCGGCAACTTCGGGGCTGTCGTCTTGGATGAAGAGGTAGTCGTGATAGATGCCGGCATTGCACACACGATTACGAAGACAGCACGCGACTGGTTATCTGAGCAATTTGGCCAGCCCATCAAGAAGGTGATATTCACCCATAGCCACGATGACCATGTTTTCGGTGCTCAAGCATTTGAGAGTGCTAGCATGATAGGTTCAATGAGGATGGGCGAATCATGTAAAGAGGCACTGAAACATGAATGGACTTCTTCACAGATACGGAAGCATGCGGATCAGGCAAAAGATGAACGGCCCGAATACTGGGCGTCCGTTCAGGATCTGCAGATAAGAACACCAGACATACTGTTCAGAGATGAGCTCATCATTGGCAAGTTTGAGGATATCACAGTCAGGCTAGTGGGAGGCCATACAGCAGATTCGTCTATTGTGATTGTGGAGCCTGAGCATATATGCTTCTCAGGCGACTTGTTGTTCTGCCGCAGCTTCCCGTACGCTGGTGATCCGACATGCAATCCCGACTCTTGGATCAGGAATCTGGAAGTACTTCGAGACGCTCGCTACAAACATATCATCCCTGGGCATGGCCCTGTCTGCGAAGATGAAGAAGTTGTTCGTCATGTCGATTTCCTCAGATCACTGAAGGCCAGCGTCAAGAAAGCTCTGAAACAGGCTGTGCCTGTAGACCGGTTCTTGGAGCTGGGCATGATGCCAAAGTACTACCCGGAGGCGGCTGACAGGCGAGCGGAAGGTACGCTCGTACAGTGGTACAAATTCTACGGCAAGAGCTGAAAGAAATGCATCTCATGGAACCTGCTTCGATTGGCAACCTTCGTCTTGAAAACAGGCTTGTGATGCTTGCAACGCATCTAGGTTACTGCGAAGATGGTATTGTCTCACAGAAGCTCATAGATTTCTATTCTGTTCGCGCACGCCACAGGCCCGGACTCATCGTCGTCGGCGGATGCTACACAGAACATCTGGGAATGAGCACCCCAACAATGATCGGAATAAGCAAGGATGAGCACATCACGGGTCTTACACGCCTCGTGTCAGCAGTCCATTCTTTCCAAGTGCCCATTGCGGCTCAGCTTTATCATGCTGGACGATATGCCCACTCGCTGATTTTAGGTGAAAGTGCCGTCTCTGCATCTGCTGTCCCCTGTCGGTTAACACGTGAGACTCCTCGAGAGCTGTCCATTGACGAAATACGTGTCACTGTCGACAACTTCGCAGCCGCGGCGGCTCGTGCGAGGTCCGCGGGATTCGACGCGGTTGAGATAATCGGCTCTGCAGGATATCTCATCAATCAGTTTCTTACTGCAGTGACGAACTTGAGGAGCGACAAGTATGGTGGGGACTTGGAGTCACGAGCAAAGTTTGCTGTTGAGGTTGTGAGAGCTGTCAGGCATAGGGTCGGAGCCCGGTTTCCCATCCTGTACAGAATGAGCGGAGACGACTTTGTTCCTGGAGGTAATACTATTGTTGAGACCCGCCAGCTTGCACCCTGGCTGGCAAAGGCTGGTGTGGACTGCTTTGACGTGACCGGAGGCTGGCACGAGACTCGCGTTCCTCAAATCACAATGAATGTGCCAAGAGGTCACTACTCGTATCTAGCTGAAGGAATAGCGGAAGTAGTACGAGTTCCGGTGATAGCCTGCAACCGCATCAACAGCCCTACCGTTGCGGAACATATCCTTTCTCATGGGAAGGTGAGTCTCATTGGTATGTCAAGGGCTTTCATTGCGGACCCCGAATTCCCCGAAAAACTCAGGTCTGGCCGTTCCCAAGAGATACGACCTTGCATCGCATGCAACCAAGGCTGCTTGGACAGGGTCTTCATGATTGAACCTGTTACTTGTGCATTGAATCCGGAGGCCGGAATGGAATCGGAACGAACGATTGGCCCACAAGGAAAGGGGTCAATAGCAGTGGTTGGCGCAGGTGCGGCTGGCATGGAAGCGTCAAGGGTCTTGGCCCTTAGGGGGTTTGATGTCACTTTGTTTGAACAGAATTCGGAACCGGGCGGACTCTTGAGACTTGCCGCCCGAATACCTGGTCGAGGCGAATTCGCAGCATACACATCTTACATGTGGAGGGAACTGAAGCGACTGGGAGTGGACTTGCGCCTCGGAACTGCCGCCACTCTTTCCATGTTAGCGGCTGAGTTCTATGACTGTGTGGTTTGCGCCAGCGGCACAATTCCATGCGCGCCACCCATCGAGGGCATAGAACAAACACACGTCATGACAGCTTATGATGCAATTGAGCTATCACCAACGAAGCTGGGCAGGACTATCATTATCGGGGGAGGTGCAATCGGCTGCTATACTGCTTTGTTTGTGGCTCCACAAGCAGAATCCATTGATATTCTCGAGAGAGGTGACGCAATAGCCACAGACATTGGACGCTCTACGCGCTGGATCATAATGAAAGCTCTGACCGAGAACAACGTTCGGTTACACCCTAAGGTTGAGGTGTCCGAGATAACTAGCGACTATGCGGTGGTCAATGAGAACAGTCGCAGAATCATGTATTCGGCTGATACAGTGATTGTCGCAACGAAGCCGTTGCCTCGTAGCAGACTGGTGGAACAGCTTCGCCAAAACGGCATCAATGTCGAGGTCGTTGGTTCCATTGCAGGAAGCGACAATCTGCTGGATTGCATCCATAGCTCCTACCGATTTGCCAACGCCTTCAGAAGCCCGGAGCGGTAACGAATTCATGGATCCGAATCTCATTTGGAATCTTCCTACTTCACGACCGAACAATAGCTCCTGACCGGACAGTTGCTACAGAGGCGCTTCTTGCAGTATTCAATGTACAGTCTAACAAGCTGGGACTCGAGTTTATCGATTCTCTTCATATCTAGCTTGTTTGCGGCTTGAATTGCCAGCTTTGAAGGGTTTGGGTTCGCTTTTTCCCATATTCCTCTGAGCTCCCGCAGAAATATGTTCACCCCGATAGGGCCAACCCCTCTGAACTCCATCAGCTTCGTCTCTAGGTCACGTGAAGACTCGGCTTGGGCATGGATTGCTTCGAGACTCCCGTATCGTTCGCGAAGATTCCCCATTATGTCAAGCAAAGCCGAAGCAGTAGAGAAGTCATATCTTGTGTATCCGCCGGAATCTAAGACTTCCACGAGCTTGTCCCATCCTGCTTCCAGTATTGCATCCGGTGTAGTGAGGCCTTCCTCTCGAAATCTCACGAATGTCCTGCGGGAAATCTGAGTTGAGATTCTCTTGGCAAACAAGATTGAGGCAAGAAACCATTCAAATCTGCCATCAGGGTTGCCGAGGTCTAGACCCAGTTCATAGGAGTAGGTCTTCAGCTGCCTGAGTCTTGACGCTACCGATTTCATCGCGGCCCATCGTTCACCGAAGGCCGTTGAACCTATTCAAGATATCGAGTGAAGAACGTCGCCTTGTGCACTAGACGCCAGAGTTATAGGCAGATGTCTGGAGCCACTTCACTGATTGGCGTCCCTGAGGTTGGGCCGACTTGGCAATAGATGAGAAGCATGACAGCAGTATCATGTCCTATCCGACTTTTACTGAGCTGAATGGCATTCTTTCGAGGCATTTTCAGGTTCTTGAGAGTGTCTTGGAGTATGGTGTGCCCACATTCCTTGTTCAGTGGCTCGGAGCCGAAAGCCCTTCTACGAATGAACTAGAGACAGTCTTTGACGAGCTCGATGAATCATGCGATCGCCTGCACATGTGGCCTGTCGTTCGATGGGAAAACAAGAAAATGAGTCAATATGTCATCAGGTTCGTACCGTCTCAGAAGATGCCGAAGTCCGACATCAGAATAAACTACGCCCTCTTTCTGGCGACTCTAGGAACAATCGGAATTGCGGGCTTCATGCAGGCCACGAGTCCTGTGTTTCTGACCTTGTTCTACCCGAGCGGCTGGACGATAGTCGATATTGCCTTTGTAACCTTGGTTTTCATGGCCTCGCTGATGGGCATAATCTTCTGCCATGAGATGGGTCACTATCTTACGGCAAGACGCAGGGGCATAGATTCTACTCCCCCTTATTTCATCCCAGGTATCCCAGACATCGGAGGAACATTCGGCGCATTCATTCAGCAGAAGAGCCCGCCACGTAATAGACGAGATCTCTTTGACCTTGGCATGGCTGGTCCTGTAACGGGCTTTGTAGTTACGCTTGTCGTGTTAGTGATAGGTTTCTGGTTGTCGGTACCCCTTACGGCCGCGCAAGTGGCCGCTCTAGACGCCGAGTTTCCAAACATGACCGGTTCGATTCCAACCCCACTCATCTTCTCGTTCTTGGAGTTCCTATTTCAGGGCCGCATTCCGGCGGGCGGTACCCTCTATCTTCATCCCGTTGCGTTTGCGGGTTGGGTTGGTTGCCTTGTGACCGCACTCAACCTCTTTCCCGTGAGTCAGCTAGACGGAGGTCACGCGCTTCGAGGCCTAGTCGATTCAGGAAAACATAGAATCATTGGATTCGGCGCAATAGCGGTGATGTTCCTTATGGGTTTCTACTTAATGGCTATACTAGTGCTGGTAATATCGCAGGGCGGTGGGCATCCCGGACCGCTCAATGATACCCTGCCAATTTCGGCATCACGAAAGGCTGCTTTCGTACTGGCCATGATCATCCTCGTGTTGGCAATCCCACCGCTGGGACTCAGCCTGTTCTAGGTTTCTATCCCAACTCTGGTTCATAGTCTTCATCATGAATGACGATGGAGCCCTCGTTCGATTGGGAACTAACAACCACTGTTGACTAGCTCAATTATACGAGTGGCACAGCATTCGTCTATGGCTTATCCAAGACCAGAACTTTCGGTAGCTTCAGTAGTTTCCCCAAGTTCATACCAGTGGTACCTCCCTTGAAGCGCAGTCTTCTATTGCCGAACCTATTCTTGGTAAGCATCATCTTGAGTGTGGAGTATTTCCTATTAGTGAAGTACATCATATCCTCGGGATCGCATATGAGTTCCAAGTCATATGTATCTAGCCTATCCCTACTGAGGGTATAGTTGCCGCCCTCAACAACCAAGTTCACCCACATCACGAAGTCCTCCTCCACGTGCAGGCCGATATTCATCCGGGCTTTGAAATCCTCAAGGGCCTTAGCATTTCTCGGGTTCTTTCGTTTATCAGCTATGACATCTTCAATTACAGCTCTGAATGTCAAGAACAGGGTCTCTTGCGCTGCGGCATCCATTGTTCCTCACCGTGCCATCTTCAGTAGAACTGAGTGTCAATCTTCACTGATGTACGGACTAGCTCTTTTGCAGCATCCGTAGCCTTGAGAATCTTGGCCATGTTACCCACAATCGTTGCTTGGCCGCTAAGGAGAGCTCGGATAGGGTCCAGTTCGCCTTTCAGAATCGTTAGCCACGTATCGTACTTTGCTTCGTAGACGTATTCCACAGCGACTTTCTCTTTACTGCTTGCGCTCTTGCCAGGTTGCAGAACTTCGTAGTCGTTCGCTGAAACCAACGACTTCACGCCTGTGCATTTGCCGTGTGATAGTCCGATGAACGCAAAGAGGTCATGGTCCAACTTACCACTTGCCCTGACAACGAAGACGAAATCGCCAGTCCACCACGAGGCGGCCTTAGCATAGGCTTCGTTCTTGTTGAGAGCTTCCCTATACAGATTCAGCCATTCAGCTGACATGAGTTTTGGCATTGCAACCAATTCCCGCTCTATCATGATTCATCGTCAGATTGAGTACTCTCGTATAGGAAGAAACTGACTGATAAATGGAGCTTACCTCGGTCAATGCTGCATCTATTGCCCACCGACAACCTTGGGGAAAATGGCTATTTCATCTCCTGAATGCAGCTTGGTCTGCATACCCTCTAGGAGTCTTATCTCTCTGCCATTCTTCAGGATAGTTATGTCGGGCTTGATTCTCTGATTCTCGTCGAACAGAACATCCTTCATTCTCGAGTTTAGGGATAGCCAATCCAGGAGCATCGAGATGGTAGCTCCTTCTTCGCAATCGACCTCATTGATTACTTTCTTGCCCGTTAGTTCACGAAGATGCGCGAAGAACCTCACCTTTACCTTCATCCGGGCTCCTCACCAGTTTGGCCATCATCAGGCTTTTAAAAGCGTCTGACTCCAGTTCTTGAACGGAAAGGGATCCACGTCAATGTATGGCTACATGGGTAGAATCCTGCGAATTAACCTGGCCACTTCCACAATAACCGAGGAATTTCCTGATGAGGAAACCCTACGTAAGTACCTCGGAGGAGCAGGGCTAGCCACAAAGATACTCATTGAGGAGACAGAGAAAGGCATCGATCCACTAGGACCTGAGAATAAGCTCATCTTCATGACCGGGCCGCTCACGGGAACCAGTTCGCCAAGCACTGGACGATATAGCGTGGTGACAAAGTCGCCCCTTACAAACGGTTGGGGTCAGGCCAACTCAGCAGGTTTCTGGGGAAGAGATTTCAAGCGCTCCGGTTTTGACGGGCTAATCTTTGAGGGGAAAGCGCCCAAACCAGTCTATCTCCTAACCGACGATGGAAAGGCAGAGTTACTAGATGCAGGAGAGCTATGGGGAAAAAACACATCCGAAACAACAAGACTCCTCAGGGAGAAGCATGGGTCAAAGTTCAATGTTGCCTGCATTGGAATTGCAGGAGAGAATCTCGTAAGGTACGCAGCCATCATGAATGATTGTGATGAAGAAAACTGGGGACGCGCAGCTGGTCGGTGTGGCGTTGGAGCAGTAATGGGTTCAAAGAATCTCAAAGCAATCGCATCAAGGGGGACGCTAGAGATCCCCATTGCAGACCCTGATGCATACAGAAAGGAGGCAAAGCAAAGATTCGACTGGGTGAATCAGAGCCTCCTGAAGATGACCCTTGAGGTCTATGGAACAGCCACGATGGTTGACTTGGTCAATGTTAAGGGAGGCATCCCAACCCGAAACTGGCAGACTGGTGTCTTTGAGAATGCAGAGAAGATCAACGGAACAGCAATCAATGACAGCATCCTGGTGAAGCGAAAGCCATGCTTCTCTTGTCCTATCCATTGTGGGAGAGTATCTGAGATTAGGGAGGGACCATTCAAGAGCAAAGGAGAAGGTCCAGAATATGAAACTCTTAGCTCATTTGGGACCATGTGTGATGTAGACAACCTAGAAGCAATCACACTCGCACACTTCCTGTGCAATGAATACGGCATTGATACAATCTCCGCAGGGAACACCGTCGGGTTTGCCATGGAGTGCTACCAACGCGGCATTCTGAAACATGAGGATCTTGACGGCATGGATTTCTCCTGGGGAAATGCGCAACTCATAGTTGACATTGTTCACAAGATTGGAAGACGTGAGGGGATTGGTAACCTTCTTGCTGAGGGGACAATGAGAATAGCTGACAAGCTGGGCAATGGGTCCGAGAGGTTTGCTATGCATGTCAAGGGACTAGAGCTTCCGGGTTATGACAGCAGAGCTGCTAAGATAACAGGACTTGCCTATGCTGTTGCCAACCGCGGCGGGGACCACATCACAGCATACATCGAGGGACCTGCTTTCCTTGCTATGCCTTTCATGATTGTCGAGAACGCAGATGTGGGCGACCCGCTAATGGAAATTCCGGAGATAGCACTAGTCGTCAAGAATTTCGAGGACGCACTTGGCATTTTTGATGCCATTGGCGGCTGTAAATTCATGGGGATGGTGCTCACTTCTGAAGACTGGGCGAAATTGATCTCCACTTTG
Organism: Candidatus Thorarchaeota archaeon; assembly: GCA_003345555.1. Taxonomy (GTDB): domain Archaea; phylum Asgardarchaeota; class Thorarchaeia; order Thorarchaeales; family Thorarchaeaceae; genus OWC5. The sequence continues at coordinate 98,140 of PRDJ01000036.1, read as the reverse complement.
ATGGGCTATGAATTCTCTGCAGATGACTTTCGCAAAACAGGTGAACGGATTTACAACCTAGAGAGGGCATACATTCTGAGAGAAGGATTCACACGGGAAGATGACACCTTACCTCCACGGCTGTTAGAGGACCCAATGCCTGAAGGGCCGGCAAAAGGGCATGTTGTGAACTTGGAGGTTCTCTTGGACGCATACTACAAGTATCGTGGATGGGACAGCCAAGGAAGACCCACCGTAGAGAAACTGAAGGAACTCGGTCTGGAATGGGTAGCTGGTTCAATCCCTGAATACGGGGGTTTTGGGAGAGGAACTACAGGGGCACAAATGAAGCAGGTTGCTACCTCCGACAATGAAACAGCGGGAGCTGTACCAGCAGCATCAGTCGGAGTCGTTGGCGACAGACCCTGGCTCAACGGCTACAAGATAGGTCCTTTCAAGCTCAAGCATTCGATGGCTCCCTATCCTCAGATGAACATCTACAAGTTCCTAGAGGACTCAGCAAGAGAGTTCCCTGACATTGAAGCCTGTGAGTACTTGGATGAGCATATCACGTATCGGGAGTTGAGACTGAAGGTCGACAAGCTTGCATCAGCTTTTGCAGCCCTCGGTGTGAAGAAAGGGGATGCAATTGCCACAGTGTTGCCGTCATGCCCTGAATTCATAATGACCGATTATGCCGCGATGAAGATTGGAGCCATTCATGTACCTCTGAGCATTATGCATAAGGAAGACGATTTGTTGCATGAACTCAAAGAAAGTAGGGCCCAAATCGTGGTCTGCTCATCCAGGCGCGTGGAGAGAGTAAATCGAGTAAAGCCAAAGACAAACGTAAGGGTCGTCATCCATACCCCTACAAGGGTATTCCCGGACTATGAACGCCCTGAAATGGAACGGATTGAAGATGATGATTGCTTCCTTCTCAGTGACTTGATAGAACAACATGAGCCCCATCAAGAAACAGTGGAGATTCACCCGTGTGACGATATTGCCCTACTGCCCTTCACAGGCGGCACTACGGGACTTCCAAAAGGGACCATGCTGACCCACTACAATATCACAAGTGCCGTGATACAATCAATCCAATGGATGATGGATCCGCTAAAGGAAGGAATCATTGGTAAGAGCGCCGGTCTCATTTGCGTGCCCATCTTCCATGCGTACGGACATTGGGCTGTTCATGCGTGCATCTCGTGGGGTATGAAGATATACCTCGTAGATCCGCGGGACATCTCAAGAATCGCCGACATAATAAACCGGCAACGTCCTTTCGTTGTTTTTGCGGTGCCGGCTCACTACACCATGCTCAGCAGGATGGATTTGAAGAAAGCGCAGATTTTCTACTTCTCAGGTGCGGCCGGGCTGCCGCCGAATCTTGCAGAGGAGTTTGAGAAGAAAACAGGAGTACCTACGGGCGAGGGCTACGGTGCAACCGAGACTTCAGCAATCGTGACCATCAACATATCAGCTCTATCCAAGGTCACAGGTTTCATGGCTGAAACGAAAAGGGGCGTCGGCATTCCCGTCCCTGACACACAAGTCAAGATTGTTGACCCAGACACAGGCAAGGAGCTACCAGTCCATGAACGAGGTGAGATTTGGATTCGTGGTCCCCAAGTCATGAGAGGATATTGGCCGGTGCCTGGAAGTGGGCTCAAGGAAGGCGGGTGGCTGCCAATGGGAGACATTGTCGAGATGGACAATGACGGCTACTTCAGAATCGTGGACAGGGTGAAAGATATGATAAATGTCTCAGGCAACAAGGTGTATAGCAGGGTCCTCGACGATATCCTTCACGAGCACCATGCTGTTGATGTTGCAGGTGTGATAGGCATTCCCGACCCAGAAAGGCCCGGCAGCGAGAGGGTAAAGGCGTTCATCCAGCTAAAGCCAGAGTACAGAGGAAAGGTTTCGGAGCAGGATATCATCGACTACCTGAAGGACAAGGTAAAGCCATACGCCATTCCAAAATCGGTAGAGTTTAGGGACCAATTGCCTTTGACAATGGTGATGAAGCTCTTCAAGAAGAAGCTTAGAGAAGAAGAACTCGCCAAGATGCGGTAAGCGGATTTGTACAGAATCCCACCATCGGGACTAAGGTGGTCTGATGATTCTCGATAGATGACAAAGGATTGCGTAGACCCTACCGACTGTACCAACGCGTACAGTAGTCCGGGTGAAGTTCGTATCACAGTCTTCTTGGCAGTTCAGAACTGAACTTCTGAGTTGTCGTCTGAATATCCGAGAACACGAATCTGGACTCTCTAGGGCTCACTACTACCTGAATAGAACTGCCCGATCACTCTTCATCTTCGTCCTCTTCGTCTTCTTCCTCTTCTTGCTCTCTCTTTACTGGTTGACGTTTCTTGCTTGGTTCTTCGACAGTTTCCCAGTCTTCTCCCTCAGGAATTCTCATGACGCCGAGCTCAAGGAGTCTTTCCATAACCTTCTCTGCTGCCTCATCGATTTGAGGTTCGAACTTAGCGCCAGTAATCACCAACTTCCCCGATCCAAAGAGGAGTATGACGACTTTGGGGTCACGCATGCGGTATATGAGGCCGGGAAACTGTTCTGGTTCGTAGAGAGTGTTCTCGAGTTTCATAGCGGCGAGCTCAAGATTCAGTTCTGCTCCGAGTGACGCGCTCGCAACGATGTTCTGAACGACAATGATGGGCTTTCCCGTGATTTCTATGCCAGCTTCTTTGATGTTCTTTACAATCTTGTGAACGGCTCGCTTGGCTTCCTTCTCACTCTTCGCGCCTGTGCATACCATCTTGCCCGAGTTGAAAATCAGTGTGGCTGTTTTGGGTTTCTTGAGTCTGTATACCAATCCCGGGAACTGTTCGGGATCAAACTCGACATTGGGCATGGTCGCGGCAATCTCATCCAAGTCAAGCCGCTGGTTAAGAATCACTGAAGCTACGACGTTCTCTATCTTCGTGTGGGGTTTGGGTCTTGGCATAAAATCGGTCCTCTGCCTTATATAGGTCAGAGGCTGACCATATAAAAGCCATTTAAATCTGATGGGCTGCAATTCAGCCGGGTAATAGAGTGCAAGAATACAGCATTGAACCAAAGCGACAAACTGGTCCTTCAGAAATATGCACTCACTCACAAGAAGCAATCAACGAAGATCGTCCTTGCTTCTGCATTGAACAGAATGCCAAGTGCCAACAGACTCGCTGAAAGCCGGATTGTACCTTTCATCAACGAATACTGCAGTCCAATACGGTAATCCAAGCTGTTGTGTGGACTTTCGCTTAGGCTACCCGGAATTACCCTCGTGTGTGAGTCCCCGTGGATACATGCTCCACACGGACTATGTTTGTGGCTGGGGGCATTGCCTATTTGGCAGGCAATGCAGCCAGCGCACTTTCATAGGTTATACTGTTCTGATTCAGAGAGCTCTATTCCAGCTTCCTAGGCAACTTCTTGGCTTGACTTACCCAGCTTTGCACGGCCTTGATGGAGGGTGGTCTCTGGACGAATTTCTTGCCTTTGTTCACTTCTAGGAGCTTTTCGTGCAGGTTCTCTGGAACTCTCTTTGAGAGTTCGACCACAGTATCGACTCCTGCCTGTTCAAGAAGATCGGAATACTGTGCGCCAACCCCTTTGATCCTGAACAGATCAGCTCGATTTGCCCATTCCAGAATAGTGCTTGCCTGTATCCCTATTTTCTTACTCAGTTCGTCCCTATCTTTAGGAGAGGCGGCGGCCTTGAGCAGAGCCTCCACAGAAGCTATGCCGACCGACTTGAGTTTGTGAGCGTATGAAGCACCTATTCCTTCAATATCTGCTATTCTTGGCATCCGCTATTATCACATCCTGATCGATTGGTGTCATATATCGACAAGTCTGTCCATAAATTAGTTTCTTTTTCAAAAGGGGACTAAACTCAGCCAGAAACCGAGTATTCTGCTGTAGATGTGCAAACCCTTGAGTCTAGCTCCTCTAACGCGACATCGATGATTATTGCGGACAAGGCAGCTGTCGATTGTATTTCATTGAGTTGCATTGTCCTTCGCTCAAAGCTGCCACTTTCGGGCTAGATGTGGGAGTCCAGCCACTCGAGAAGGTCGTCGAGCACTTGCTCTCTCTTGACCTCTATCTCGTTGTACACTTCGTGCTTCAGGCCTTCGTACATTTTGTATGTCTTGTCTCTACAATGAGCAAGACCAACAAACAGCTCTTCAGCTCCTAGCACTACCCTGTCGTCGCTACCCTTCTGAATGAGAATGGGTAAAGTGAGTTTCTCTGCTGCTTTCGCCATGCCGGCTGAGAGCTTTCTCATCGCTTCCATCAAGCCCAGACTCATCTTGCCGGCAAACACAAGAGGATCGTCTTGGAATGCTTTGACCACCTCGGGATCATTTGACAAGCGGTCAGATGGGAAGACAGCAGTCACCATCCTCTTTGGTGTTGCTTTGCTGAGGCTGGCAGCGAGCACGGCCTTACCCATTGTAAGGTCGGGATAGTTCGTACCTGCTCCCGAAAGAATCAGGCCATCTAGAGTAGCCTGATGGATGGCAGCATAGTGTGTGGCTATCATCGCGCCCAAGGAATGACCCAGCATGAAAATAGGCGTGTCAAATCCTTCTTTCTCACGAATCACGTCGTTCATCTGAAGCTGGTCTCTAATGAAGTCAGTATACGAGTCAACGTGCCCCCTATCTCCATCGCTCTTGCCATGTCCGTAAAGGTCCATCACATAGACTGCATAGCCAGCCGGTACGAGCTTGTTTAGTACGTTCTCGTATCGGCCACTGTGTTCGGCATAGCCATGCACAATCTGAACCACACCCTTCCTCCACTCAATGGGCAAGCATGCTAGATAGTACAGTGTGTGACCTACCCCAACAGTAATGCTTCCCTCTTGGTAGTTCATACATTAAACAATCCTAACGTTCATCTACACCGTGTGGGCGCGAATTGTAGGAGAAACCCTGCCATATGTAGGCTTCGACTGACCGGCGAACTGGTCAAGATGTCCTTGGACTAACGCAGTCATATTCGGCGTCTGCTAGGAAATGCTTTTATGCCCCCCGAAGGTTCGCCGCCGGCAAGCCACGAACTTGGCACAAACTCTGTCGATTCGCAGCACTTAGAGAGTGACACTTGATGAGGGATTTCAACAAAGCGATTGCACTCACCTTGATTCTGGTCGTTTTCGCAAGCTACACAGTCCCAATCGGGTTCGAGAGCAGTACCCAAACAGGACCAGTCGCCTCCAACACGCCCTGGACTACCGCAGCCACGAATCTTGTTGTCACTAACAGGACCATAAACTACAATCAGTCATTCAATGATGATGACTTCTTATTCTACGTCAAGAACTACACTCTGCCTATCGCGGGAGCACGCGTGAGCTTGTACAACGCGACCGACCTCACATTGTATTCTAACAAGACAACTGTGGGCGACGGTTCGGCCACTTTCTACAATGTGCCCCGTTCAACCTACAGATGGAATGTGACTCTTCCTCTCTTTCCGAGCATATTCAAGACCGGCATAATGGTTTCTAATGGGCCCGAAGCGTTTGCTGCTGTGAGAATTGGGAACCTTGACTGGCAGAACGATGACGACGATCTGAATGCGAGTGTTGTCGATATAGAGGGTAACCCGGCAAAAGGATTGAACTTCTCGATAGTCTTCAGGGACAATAGCAGCGCGTGGAGCCAAGTCGTTCTGGGCACGAGTGGGACTGCTTACTTCTCCGAAATACCGAAAGGCAACTACACGTGGAAAGTAGCGGTGATGTCAGGGACCTACGCAGGAACTGTACTGCAACAGGCCAACTTCACATCAGACGGGACTGCGATTTTAGTCCACAACATTATTGCACCCTTGTTCGTTGGTGCCAACTACTATGGCCTTGAGGTTTTCACGTACTACGAGACCAGCGAGAGCCCGATAGCCGGTTCACTTGTAAACGTGACCTACAGGAACGGTACAGTAATTGACTACAAGTACACTCCGGCGAATGGAACCGTGAGGTTTCTCGAGCTGCCAGTTGCGTTCGTAAACTGGACGGTAACACTGGATGGCAAGTTGCTCGGAAGCTACTCGTACAACCTGACCAGCGTGTCAGCAGACATTCGAGACCCTGTGATCACTAGCCCCGGTGATAAGGAATTCCTCTACGAAACGGAGAATGTAACTATTACTTGGACGGTTGCTGATGAGAACCCTCAGACACTGAAAATCTACGTTGACAGTGTTCTTAACAAGACTATAACATGGAGCACAAGCCCGTACAACTGTACGCTCAATGTCACGGGCTACGCGCTTGGTAGGTACTCAGTGCAGTTGGTAGCTATCGACAAGAACAGCAATGAGGCGCGAGACACTATCAATCTGAGAATCTACGAGAATGTAACACCGGTCATAGTAGGTCCGAGTGACATTGAGTACGTCTTTAATGAGACAGGACACAGCATACGCTGGAATATCACAGAATCTCACATGGACAAGTACATGGTCTCTAGAGACGGCACAAGCGTGGCCAACGGTTCTCTAACTGCCGACCAACCTTATGTGCACGTGAGTGTGGATGGTCTGAGCATAGGCACCTATGTCTACTCGTGCTGGGTTAACGATACGAGTGGCAACTCTGCCATCGACAATGTGACCGTCCAAGTCAAGAGAGATGATGTGCCTCCTGTCTTCGTCTACAGTCCACCTACGATTTACTATTCTGTTGGCGACATCAACATCGTACGGAATTGGACCGCGACTGATCAATTCAAGTTCACATACAACATAACCATTGACGGTGTTCTCATAGTCTCAGAGAAATGGACTTCTGAAAGTATCAGCTTTGACTTCTCGGGTCTGCCGGAGGGACGGTACTCGGTTGTTCTTACGGTCGTTGACCTAGGAGGAAACGCTGTGGCTTCAGAGGTTGTGGTCATAGTCTCTGCCGCTCTCATCGTGAATGCAATGATTGTGGCTGCAGTAGCTACCGGAGGAGTTATCGTCCTAGGACTCGTCCTTTGGTTCGTGAAGTATAGATAGTGGTGGGTAGACGAGGCAGGTCGTCATCCTTTTATTGTCTGTAGACTGCAAACCACAAACCGACCACTAGTTAGACGATTTCATGGTGAAATACATGAAGTACGTTCATGTCAGGGATGTGCTCGAGGGCAAATATGATGGAAAGAAAGTTGCTCTCCGAGGTTGGGTTCACAGAATAAGAAAGCAAAAGACAATGGTCTTCGCCCTTCTCCGTGATCATTCAGGAGTTGTCCAGACGGTCATCAAACAGGGATCTGTCAGTAATCAGACATATGCGGACGCAGACAGAATGCTTGTCGAGTCGCTTATCACACTGGAGGGCGTGGCAAAGGCTGATCCAAGAGCCGAAGGTGGATACGAAGTTCAAGTTGACAAGCTGCAGGTGCTTCAGTTTGCAGAGGAGTTCCCGATTACAGAAGACCAGAGCGTTGAGTTCCTGAACGACTACAGACACTTGTGGCTAAGGTCCCGAAAGATAACAAACATCCTGAAGGTGAGGGACGAAGTCTTCTACTCTTCAAGGGAGTACCTCCGCAAGAATGGTTTCTATGAGACCACTTCCCCGATGTTCGTGGCTACGATGGGTGAGGAGGGAGCCGAAATGTTTGAGGTTGATTATTTCGGAAGGAAGGCCTACCTCACGCAGACATCACAGATGCACCTCGAACCTCAGATTGTTGCGCTCGAAAGAGTGTTCACGCTGGCCCCATCTTTTAGAGCTGAGAAGTCACGAACTAGAAAGCATCTGACTGAGTACTGGCATCTAGAGGTTGAAGAAGCTTGGTGCGATCATGAAGCCAACTTGAAGCGACAGGAGGAATTGATTAGCTACATTTGCCAGTCTGTGGCAAAGAACCGGCGAGAGGAACTGAAGGAGTTGGGAGTCGACTACGCGAAGCTTGAACAAGTCAAGCCACCCTTTGATAGAATCACGTATGGCGAAGCTGTTGAAATCTGCAGCAAAGCGGGTCTGGATATCAAGTGGGGCGAGGATATTCGAACTGAAGCAGAGGAGATTCTCACAAGGGACAGCGATAAGTTCCTCTTTGTTCAGTTCTACCCGAAGGAAATCAAGTCCTTCTACATGAAGCACAATGAAGCCGACCCGCGAACATACAGGAACGATGACCTTCTTGCACCTAGGGGCTTTGGTGAAATCATCGGTGGCAGCCAACGCGAAGACGAGGAGTCACGAATCATAGAGAACCTACAACGAATAGGTGACGACCCGGCGAAGTACAAATGGTATATCGAGCTCAGAAAATACGGCAGTGTCGAGCACTCCGGCTTTGGCGTTGGAATTGACAGACTGATTACCTGGATGCTCAATCTAGAGCACATTCGAGAATGCGTACCGTTCCCACGCGATGTCAGGCGACTGTATCCGTAAGTTGTCTGCCACTAGTTGGAATCATGCTGGTTAGAAGCATCATATGAATGATACCTATTCTCGGTTCAGTTTCATTCTTATCAGCTCACGCTGATGAACTCGTACCATATGGACCGAGAATACCAAGCCCACGAGTCCGATAATAACTCCGACAAGCCACAGATCGCTCGCCAAAGGGTGCCGCAACCACCTTGTGAACAGGTATACATTGAGGCTGAAGAAGAATACCCCGAATGTCAAGATGACCGAATAGAATGACCATGGCATCCTGACCTTACTCAATGAAGACACCGAGTCGCGTCGGGACGAGTGCGCATATAGAGCTTTTCCACTTCGCACAGCACGGTCTCATCGCCGGCAATCTCGGTATGTCTCCATACGACCCAACTATGTCTCCGTGTCTTGGTCGTCCTGCGACCGTGAATGCTGCTCCTGCTCTTCATATTCTAGCGGGCCTACAAGAAGTCCTTGAGCTGTGACCTTCAGAACAACTCTCTTCTCGATGCCTGCAAGTCGCCTCACCGTCTCTGGAATGACCATTCTGCCCTTTGCGTCGATTTCGGTTATGTCCCCATACAGCACGTGCCTCTGTCCCTCAATCAGCCCGTCTCTGATACGAAGTACACGACTGGCATATTGGGCAACTCTCGGGTTATGGGTCACGTTTATGATTGTGGTTTCAAAATCTGTGTTTATTCTCTTCAGAGCCTCCATCACCATTTCGGTCGTCTCCGTATCTAGCTCACCAGTTACTTCATCTGCAAGAAGCAGTTCCGGTTTGTTGGCCAATGCAACGCAGATTGCCACTCTCTGGTTCTCACCCCCTGAGAGCTGGTGTGGCTTGTGTTGGATTCTATTCTCAAGGCCCATTGTCTCAAGCAACGTACGTGCTCTCTCATCTGCAGCTTGTCCTGAAGTCCCTGCGAGCTTCATTGGTAACTTCACGTTCTTGAGAGCTGAGAGGCCGGGAACGAGATTGCCCGTCTGCCAGACGAATCCGACCTGACGTCTTCTGTATATGATTGACCTAAAATCGTCCAAGAGCGTGACATTGTGGCCGTCGTAGAGAACCACTCCTGCAGTTGGTTTGTCTAGGGCTCCAAGCAGCTTGAGTAACGTGGATTTGCCGGAGCCCGAGGGACCCACAATGGAGAGGAACTCCCTAGGTTTCACCTCGAAGTCAATCCCTCTCAGTGCGATTACCTCTTTCGTACCTCGACGATAGACTTTCATCAGGTCTCTTACGACGATTTTGTTCTCCTTTGCGATCTGTTCTAGATTTTCAGACATGTTGTTCATTCCTCGACCTGAATATCTTCGGCTATGCCGACGCTAAGGCCTCTCTTCGTAACAATGAAGGTTGAGCACAAAGAACAAAGGAAAGTGAACCCGACAATCGAAAGAAGCAGCTCTGTCGGAATAACGAGCTCGATCGGCAGACGCGACCAGAGAGTAGCAGTGAGAGATCCGAAGAACATTAACGGGACCTTCATGATAAGGTAAGTGAGAAGCAGACTTAGGAGACTGCCTATTGCCGCAGCGATCAGAAGCCCCACTGCTGTCTCGACCATGATTGACATGGCGATAGACTTTGGTTCTCCCCCCAGTGCCCTGAAGACAGAGAGCTGCCTTCTCAGCTTACCTATCCTCTCTATGGACACGATAGCGATTCCGATTGTCAGGTATGTTATCGAAAACGCAAGATTCAAAGTGTACACTCCGAATATGGATCTTCCTGATCTCAAAGCAAGGGCGTCATCGATCCTCTTGAGACCCGAATCGATTGTCTTGAAGCTGCCTGGCGCAACATCGTGGACTTTTTCGATTACTTGGGAGAAGTTAGCATCCTGTCGCAGACGGATGTACAGACTGTCAATCTTGGTAGTCCTGAGACAAGCATGAACGTAGCGCAGATTGATTATCAGGAAATCAGTGAGGTCTGGTTGTCCAGGGAAGTAAGCTCTTCCCTGCCCTGCCGGGTCGTCACCGAGAACATCAACAATAGTACAAACGCTTTGGTTCTTCCAGCCTGTACCCACAACTGTCAGAGTGAGAGTGTCTCCGTAAGTGACTGTCTGGCCAAAAGGAGTGTACGAACGCGAGAGGATTGGTTTGAATGAAGTAATTACGGTTGAATTGCTCTCCACAAGACGTTGAAGAGAAGCTTGCGGATTGCCGCTTAATGCGAAATAAGGCTGCCAGAAGCCTGCCTGATACCACTCGGAAGGTTGGACAGCAAACATGCGAATCGATCTATTCTGAGTATAGTAGCCGTAGTAATCCGTCCATTCTGTATACCTGACATAGGCATTTGTTGAGAGCATGGCGGCGGCTGACTCTATGCCTTCGATAGTTGTCAGATTACCCATGATACTCAGAGTGATGTTTTCTTCCCCGGAGCTCACATCAACTCTGATGTCAGCGCCGGCTTGGAACATCAGAAGGTCTCTCATGTGGTAGTAGCCTGTCGTAGCGGAGAGCGCTGAGAACACGCCGGCTGTAAAGACCATAGCGACAAACATGACTCCCAACGACTGAGTCTTGTGGTATAGGACTAGGTTCCGGCCCACAACCGTTGCTCCAGCTGACAGCGAAGGTCTCCTGAACCAACTCAGCACTTTGGCCTTTACTGTGGCCGCGGGGCTAGAGAGGAGTCGTGCAAAAGTGAACATGAAGATGGCCAGAAAAGGAAGTGCCGTGATCAACAGTGAAGCCTGGATTCCTGCGTCAGAGATATAGCTGAGTGACGACAGAATTCCCGAAAGAGCGTAAGCACTGAGTCCCAGACCAATGATATTCGCCCATGGTGTTTGGGCTTTCTCAGGTGTCGGCAGGTCTTCTCTGGCAACTGCAGCACGGGCCTCGGATGCGGACATTATCATAGCTCGGACAGCGCCTGGTAGTGCCACAAACAGTCCCAGTATGAATGAGAACATGAATACAAAGACAACTGAGCTCGGCTGCGGAACGAAAGCGAACAACTGAAATTGAGACCACTGAAACTCGAGCAGGGTCCGCACAGTACCAGAGAGCGATGCAGCGAAGTAGCCGATAATCACTGCTCCGATACTACCAACTAGTCCCATGAAGAGAGCGGCAGTCATTGTCCACATGAATGCCTGCATGCCCGATGCTCCTCTTGTTCTGAGGGTACCCGTGTCTCTTCTTCTTTGGTCCGCAGTGAGTGTGGATTCGTAGTGAACCAGCATTGCGCCCATGATAATTGTGGGCAGGGATGCACATACAGAGATGGCTCTCATATCGGAAGACCATGCAGAAAACTCGGTTACTGCATCCAGCAGCTTGAATCCATCGTATGGGACGCTCACATATGGTAGTGCTCTCTGTTCAATTCGCCTTCTGATGTTGGTTAGCTCATCTGTGGCGACCGCAGCGCCTCCTCTTATAACGGCGGCCCTGTCAAAGGCAATCCACACCTGCTCCTGAGGAACGCCATACTCGTACGCGCTTGCATTGCCAAAGGCCAAGGTCAGTGAGTCTCTCGTTGTAACTACCCTTAGAGTTGACAGCTGAGGTCCCGACCAGTACTGTTGTTCCATGAACAGCTGTGATGTGAATGTTCCTACGACCAACAGTGTCACATTGAGTTCTATCTCGTAACCGGACTGGTTGTACTTGAAGACGTGGATCGTGAGGTTCTGGCCGATATCAACTCCCCAATGGCCCATCATTTCCTCCTGAACGTAACATGTACTGTTGTTCAGTGGGGGGCTGCCCGGATTCAGAAGGATGGCGTTCGGGAACGTATCAAAGAACGAAGGCTCTATCCCGAGGTATGTCAATGACGTATATTCGTACTGTTCAGCGGAGTATTCCCAAGTCTGAAGGAACGATACGATTTCTGTTCCTGCTACATCTTCTTGTTCTCTTACCATCCCTGTGATGTTCTCCAGCGTTGTTTCGTTTTGCTGATAGAAGGGCCAAGTGAGACCCAGCTGCATGTCAACTGGAACCTGCTGGACTCCCGTCTCGAACACTTCGGGTCCGGTCCAGTCCAGGTAAAAGAAGACGCCACCGACAACTCCCGAGGAAAGTGCGAATATGAAGAAGGAAACGACCAGCCGTCGGCCATACGTGGCTAGGGACGAGGGTATGAACATTCAGAGTTCACCTCCGTAGGGGCTAGCTTCTGCCCAAGCCGCATTGAGCGATACTGCCAAGTTGATTCTTGGGCTGAAGATGGCCACCAGCACAATGAAAGCGGTAATCGAAGTTACGAACAAAAGAAGAATGATAGTGAGCTGTAACCAAGGAACGATGAGCGTTACAATGACAGGGAAGACATAGAAACTGGTACTATACAACATAAGCCAATTGAATATGAGAATGGGTGCGAAGATGAGGGTCAACAGGATGCCTGAAAACGCGAGTACAAGCATTTCCGCTCCCTGCACCTTGGCCACCAGACGACTGTCAGACCCCATCGCCCTGAGCAGGGCTACTTCCCGACGGCGTGCCTGAACATCCTCTCCGGCATAAACAATGAGAGCCGCAAACATGGATAGAATCATGCACACGGTGAACATTGTGTCGATGGAGCGGTCTATCCTGTATTCAGCTTGATTCATGTATCCGGTCAGATCTCTTGTGACCGAGGCCCAATCATCATCGCCGATTGTATCGTTCCAGGCAGAACCGATAATCTCCTGGGCAACTGCTGTGGCATTTGCATCTGGCGTGGTCCGCACACAATAAAGGTGAACTCCAACCTCCGTGAGGTTGAGTTGTTCTGAGAGATACTGTCCGTTTGTCCACATTGTGTTCTTGCCGACTTGATAGAATGGCCAGTAGTAGTATGGCGATGAATCGTACGGGGGCGGGTTCGCTCCGTAGTATATCGGTCCTGAGTACGGTTGCTCATAACCAGTGTCAAGCAGAAGCGCGTCACTGAGTGCAGGCGTAACTGCGAGTATAATGAAGATGATTACCTTGGAGCCATTTGTGCTTTCGTAAGATGTTCGAAGTGTGTCTCCAACATTCAGCTCATATTCGGTGGCGATATCAGAACTAATGATTATCCCATTCGGAGTCGACTCGAGACTGACGATAGCCTGTCTGAGCTCTGAGGATTCGAGCGGAGTCCCCTCATAGTCATAGCCTACCTTCAAGTATTCCGAAGGGTTCATCGCCACAGCAGTTGCGTAGTCATAACTACTTGCCGACAGCATCATACTGAGTACAGAAAGACTTGCTCCGGCCTCCACCCCTGAATTGAGTGATGCGTTACTAACGAAGTCGCCTCTTTCTTCGGCCGACAGTTTGTCGATGTGGAAGGTTACGTCGGCCCCGAAAGCAAGCCTTGCTTGGTTGATCTTTGTCATCGGTATCGAGGTACCAACAAATGCGTAACCCCAGGCAATGGTCAGACTTAGCACAATTATGACCGCGATGACTCCTGCTGACGATGCTTCCTTGCCGATTCTCCTGACACCGTAAGCGGGTAAGTCGCCCGTAATCCTGGATATCCTGCGTGACAGCCAGTTCGCGCCGCGCCTGAACCCCTTGACAGTAAGACTGGAGAGTCCTATGAACAGAATGACAGGTGACAAGAGCCCCATGATTGTTAGCACCGGGTTCGTCTTCACCGCACTCCCTGCGGTGTAAGTGAGAAACATGACTAACCCGGTAAGTACGAGAATAGCGAAATCCCAACGGAGAAGAACAAACACTCTTACCATCTTGGCAAGCCTTCCTCTCTGCACTTCGCCAGTTAATTTCGTTGAGTAGAGTGCGGTGTAGACTACAAAGCTCGCTGCAGGCAGCACCAATCCCAAGACAACTGAAGTCGCAATCGATTCTATGGTCACTAGGAATGGCTCACTCCACAGCCGTGCTTGGTCAAATTCAAAGAAGCCCGTGGCTGTACTAGCCACCCTGCTGATTAGCACACCAGAGAGAAGACCAATGATTAACCCCGTGAACGCAAGTCCTGCAAGTTCTCTGATGACCATGCGATTCAAGTCAGACTTCGAAGCTCCTCTTGATGTCAGGACGCTTCTTTCGTATCGTCGGTCATTCATGTTGAAACGAATGGCCAAGAACATCGTGAGAACGACAAGCAGCACGACTGCTCCTCCTCTTATCAGTTCAGTGAACCGCATTCCCGTCCTCCAACCCATGAAAGAGGCAATCGCATTCGCTAGCGGGTCGTTCACCACGAACCGTGAGAAGTAGGATGAGGGAGGATTGTAGCTTGGATCAAGAGTCCGAATGCTCTTCTCTATTCCAGACAGATAGTTCCAAGCGCCATTAGCGTCAAACGGGCTCAGAAGTGTTCTATTGACATCGAGGAGGACGATGGGCACGATGCTGCCCTGCTGCAAAAGCCCTCTGTCGAGTATTGCTACTTCCGAATAGTAACTCCAGCTGCTGTAAAGCTCCTTTGGAACGGAGAAGACCCCTACGACACTGAGAGTTGACCACGAGTCAGGAAGTGTGCAGTTCACCTTGTCCCCGACACTTAGGTGAAGCGCTTGAGAGGCGTCTACAAAGAGCGCGATTTCCGAAACATTCGTTGGCAGTCGACCCTTGGTCAGGACGTATGAATTCGGAAAGACGGTGAGAAAGTCGGAATCCAGACCAACCATCTCTCCGTAGTATCCTGTATAGTAGGTCTCATTGACAATGCTCAAGCTTCCCCATGACCTTTCGAGATAGGCCGCTCTTTCTACCCCCGGCAGGCCTCTGATGGTGCCAAGAGTCTCTAGGAGACTAGGTCCGGCGTATGGGTCGTATACGCTGACTGACATGGCAAAAGGCCCGATGTCCGTAGTCTTGTCCCATTCATGTACGGATGTCGAATCTATGTAGGTACCTATTCCCATTACGATTGTCGATGCGAGAACAAAGCACACGAGTGTGATAGCTTTCCTTCTCAGATCGTGCACAAACCCGTAATCGGCTGGAGCTGCGGTCGTCGTGCTCACCCCGAAAGCTAATCGACGATGCGGCCATCCCTCATGTTGTAGACTTTATCCATCTGTTTCCCAACATCAGGGTCATGCGTGACCACGATAAGAGTTCCTCCTTCTCCTTTGGTGAGATCGATTAGTACCTTCATGACATCTGAGCCAGTAAGCGTGTCTAAGTCCCCTGTTGGTTCATCGGCCAAGACGATAACGGAACTCGTCGTGCCTTTTGGTTTCGCCAGAGCGCGAGCAATGGCCACTCGCTGCTGTTCGCCGCCAGATAGTTCGTCCGGCCTATGGTCTGCTCTCTCTGTGAGACCGACCAGTCCGAGCAGATGGTCGACCTTTTCCTTTCTCTCCACTTCGGGGACTCCACTGATGAGCAGCGGTAGTTCGACATTCTCGTATGCTGTCAAGACCGGAAGCAGGTTGAAGAATTGGAACACGAACGATATCTTGTTCCTTCTAACGAGTGTTAGCTCGCTCTCGCTCATGTGTGTAATGTCCACGCCGTCTATAGTGACCCGTCCATCCGTTGGTCGGTCGAGCGCGCCGATAAGATTGAGAAGAGTCGTCTTGCCCGAGCCAGACGGGCCCATGATTCCAATTGCTGCGCCTCTCTTTACCCTCAGCGACACGCCCCTTAGGGCTGGAACCTTAATCTCACCCATCCTGTATATCTTCGAAACAGAGTCTAGGTCGATGACATTCTCGGAACTCATCTGATTCCTCCCCACCGCTGGCCTCTGCGGAGAAGTCGCTCCTACTGAGCGTCGTCTGCTAATAAAGAAGGTCCTCCCAGCACAGGAATCCCCTCCTCGTGAATCGGCCTTAGAGGAACAAATGGCACATGCATCTTGAGCTTCCCGTGTTCCTGTGCAGTCTTCGAGATGATGAGCGCAGCTTTGAGCCGGCGTTGAAGCAGTAAACAGAACCTTTATCTCATTATTGGACATATTTGGCCATAGAATAGTCAGAGAGAATCGGAAGGAATGTCTGAGGGAGTTCTCCATGGGGAACGATACGAGTTCTTCAGTTGGAGAGGGTTTGCCGTTGGTGCTGCAATTATCGGTGTGTCACTGTTGATCCAGGCCTCCATAGGATTTCCCGATGTGTGGACTGAGTCACCGATTACATATCTCATGTTGATTGCTGCCTCGGCGCTCGTGGTGGGTATCTCCTCTGGAGCAGTGCTCGTGTATCTTGTTACGCCAAATCAAGATGTAATCGGGCTGTCGGGGCTCGGGAGCGACGATGCGACCCAACACGTGGCTCTGCTCTTGGTCCTGCTAGCTCTTGTACAGCCCGTCATCTCAGGGTACTTGTTCTTCTACGAGTACTTCAATAGCGACCCGTTGGCCGCCATATGGGTGATGGTTGCCTTCGCAGCACCAACTATTGGAATCATTGTCGGTTTCTTTGACAGGCGCGCGGCTTTGGTCTCTGACTTGAAGGTTTACTTTCTGCACAACAACCGTTTGGATCTGGCCGGGCTTGAATGGCTTCAGGGTCTCGGTCCACGGACGACAACCTACAGGATTGGCATGCTTGAGACCGCGGCTTCCAGAGTCAGAGGAGTGGGCCTATCGGGTCATGAAATTGTCAAAGAGAAGAGTCAGGCAGCCGTAGGCAGTTGAGCAAGGACTCCATCACTGTGGTTTATGTCTCCTGTTCATGTGAACGGCAAGGCCCTCCTCAGTCCATGCAACCCACGTGCATTTCAGGCAACTGAGCTTCTTGCTGCCGATGCCAAAACGGGGGGCAGGTCTTTCTTCCAGGTCATAGATTGTGCCTCCATAGCCACTACTCCTCTTGGTCGTCACTTTGAACCGCTTCTTGAAGCAATCCTCACATATGCTCAGTCTCTTTTGTTCGTCATTCGAGTAACTCTCATCGAGAGTCTTGGCTGGTTTGAATGGTGCTATCTCTTGTCCGCAACTCTCGCACAAGTCCGGCGTCGTAATCACCATTCCACTCGTATATGCTATGCCCGCCAATTCGGGTGAGAGACCAGCGCCTATTTTACTCTTCCCAGTCAATTAGGGTTTTGTTTGAGGATGAGCTTGGATTTGCTGACGATGGAATCCGTCGGTTTTTCGTTGGCACATGGTTCAGTGAACAAGCACTTCATGTGACGAGTCGAACACACAATGCGGTACAGCGCAAGTAGTAGTCTATGCTTTCGGTCGATTGATTGACTTGACGAAAAGCTCTGCAGCCATCCTAAACAGGTCCTCAACACCTTGGCCAGTGAGGCACGAGGTCTCAATGAAGGCTACTGGATGAGTCTTCTGCCCCGATGCGAGCTTCGAGGCTATTTCATGTGCCAACTTCAATCCCTCTTCTGGTGATACCGGAGGCTCCCTGTCCACGAGGGGTGAGTTGGCTCGAACGTCGGTCTTGTTCCCGACGATAACCACAGGAGGTCGTATCCCAGAGGCCGATATGCTCTCCTTGAGCCAGAAATCAATGCTCTCGAATGACCAACGGTCTGATGTGCTATACACAATGATGACGAGACCAGTATCTTCATAGAACGCCTTTCTTGTCACTCTTGAGGCCGAAGCTGCGTCAAATAGCCATGCCTGCAGCCTGACTCTGTAGTTGTCAACCTCAATCACTTTCTCCGTGACATACGGTCTCTTCTCTGCCTCAGGGCTTGACTCGAGCGGCTTGAGGCCTCCCTTTGCTATCAATGATGACTTGCCTACGCCTTCTTCCCCCAGAATCAGGGCCTTTGCAATCACCTGCGTCTTGGGTATGCGTGTGGGAGACTGAGCCGCCTCCTTGGGTCTGCCGGACTCCGTCGGTGAGGGCGGAAACTGTTCAGCAGTGGCCTTGATCGCATGCGGCACTTGTTCTGGCATGGCCGCCCGCAAGCGGGGAGCACCGACTATCTCTTCGGTTCCCTCGACTTCGATACTGATTTTACCCTTGTCAGGAGTTGCACGGGATGCATCCTTGGACTTGGATGAGAGAAACGAATCACTCAGGGATTCCACTACGCTCAAAGCTTCTTCAACGTCGTGATACTCAATGCCAGATATGTCACCTGCTGGTTCTTTCTTGGCCGCTTCAGGAACTTCCTCTGTCTTACTTGTACTCTTGGCTACCTTCGGCTTTCTCTTTGATTTCTTCCTAGCCTCAACCGAGGCTGAAATCTCCTTGACAACCTTTGCTTGTGATTCTTCTAGTGGCTCCGCCTGTGAGATTATCATCTTAACCTGAGGAACACCTATTCTCTGTAGAGCTTCTCTTACAACGCCGGGCGGCAGCTTCTTTCCTGCGTCCTTGAAGAAGCGCTCAAGATCGGAGCACACGTTTTCAAATGATCTGTTGCTTGTCGGTATCTTCTTTCTTAGAATGCCCTTATCACGGACCTCGACGTAACCCGGCAAGAGAGTCACTGCAACAGTTGTCCCAGGTACTATCAGGTTTGCCGCCTCTTACTGAACTAGTTTCAATCGAAGAATACCGGTGACGTGTGATAACCATTTCGCTGAGCTCCCAAAGGACGTTGCGAACGTTTTTGTACCCGTATCGTATCTCAGGAGCCGGCTTACTTTCGAAGATAGAGTGAGAGGTTGGCGATTTGGCAGAGATTGATTTCAGAGACTACGTCGAGGTAATCAAGGACTGGCCATCACCCGGCAAAGCTGTCTGTGACATAAGCAGGCTGCTAGAGAATCCAAGAATCTTCCACGAAGCTGTCATGGCCCTAGCCAAACCAATCGTGGAGCTCAAACCAAACAAGATAATCGGTATTGAACAAAGAGGATTGGCCTTGGGAAGTGCAATTGCTTACTACCTTGGCTGCGGAATCGTTCCAGCTCGTTCGATTGCTTACCTACCTGATGATTATAGTAGACCTGTGGAATTTCTACCTTCAGATAGATTCGCTGACAGAAGACTCGCGCTGGTCTCAGACTCCATCTCACCCGGGGACAGAGTTGCTATCGTAGATGATTGGCTTATTCAGGGGACGACTGTATTTGCTGTTGCGAGGGTCGTGCAGAAGCTCGGCGCTAGCGTAGTGGGGGTTGCGTGTGTCATTAACAATATGTCTGAAGCACGCCGTAAGATGCTGGGCCGACCTGAGATACACTGCCTGATACGGAACCTCCGAACTGATATCCTCCATCCTGACAGATAGCCCATGATCTCACTAGCATTGTGAGAGTCAGAAACGTGGTTAGAATATCTGAGATTCTTTCTTGACCTGTTTGTAAGACTCGACAACCAAACCGAGAAGGCTTTTGAGAAACCACGTGTGCGACGTGCAGATTGAACCCGGGACCGTGGAGGAAGTACTTGCGTCAAGCCCTGCAAAAAAGCCAGAAGCGCTGTGGGTTAGAATAGTTACCCGCAGCGCCGTTGTCGACTATGTCTGAGTCTTCTCTCGCAGTTCTCTGCGCAAGACCTTTCCTACCATGGTCTTTGGCAAGGAATCGACGAATTCAACTGTTGTTGGAACCTTGTAGATGGCCATCTTCTCTTTGCAGAACTTGCGGATGTCTTCCTCCGTCGCAGTCTTGCCGGGTTGGAGAATGATGAACGCCTTCACAGTCTCGCCGCGAACCTTGTCAGGAACGCCAATGACAGCAGCCTCCTTGACCGCGGGATGCTCGAATAGGATTTCTTCTACATCCCTTGGCCAGACCTTGTAGCCAGCGGCATTGATCAAATCCTTCTTGCGGTCGACTATGTATGTCCATCCGTCCTTGTCCATCTTAGCTATGTCACCTGTGAGCAGCCAACCGTCTCTAGACAATACGGCTGAGGTCTCATCGGGTCGGTTGTGATAGCCAAGCATGACTTGAGGACCCTTGACGGAGAGTTCACCGATTTCGTCAGGTCCTAGAACCTTGGATGAGTTCTCAAGGTCCACTATCCTGCTGTAGGTGCTTGGGAACGGCAGTCCAATCGAGCCAATCTTCCTGAGACTCTTGTCCAAGGGGTTCGCATGAGTAACTGGCGAAGCCTCAGTGAGACCATACCCTTCGATGATAATAGCGTTGGTTGCATCCTCGAACCGCTTAGTGACTTCGGCAGGTAACGCCATGGCACCTGCGATTGCCAGCTTCAATGAGGTCAGCTTGTACTTCTTCACCTCAGGATGACTATAGACCGAAATTGCCATAGTAGCCACTATGGGGAAGAAGGTTGGCTTGATGCTGTCAATCTCAGATAGCAGATGCTTGACGTCACGCGGATTGGGTATCAGGATTATCCCGCTCGCCCATGCTATGGCAAGGTTCATGGACACGGTCTGTCCGAAGATATGCTGCAAGGGAAGTGCCGCGACCATGATTTCTTTGCCTCTTGTGGCAATCCAATCCATCCAGGCACTGCATTGGCAGCAATTCGCCTTCAGGTTGTTGTGTGTCAGCATTGCTGCTTTGGGAGTTCCGGTGGTTCCGCCTGTGAACTGGTAGACAGCGATATCCCTAGCAGGGTCGACGGTGACTTTCGGTGCTTCGGGCTTGGCGGCCGCTAGAAAATCGAGCCAGTTGCGGTCGCCCTTGCGAAGAGGCGGGACTTCCTTCATTTCCTTCTTGTAAACGGTTTTCGGAGCAAGAGCTCTCTTTGCTGAGCCCAGATGATCCCAACCGGCTGTGACTATGACGTTTTCAAGGTCGGATTCCTTGCGAACTTCTTCGACAAGACGATAGAAGAAGTTGAGAACGACGATTGTCTTTGCTTTCGTGTCCTGCAAGTATATCCTAAGCTCTTTTGCGACACTTAGTGGGTTGATTGGCGTGACTGTGGCACCACACTTGAGCGCGCCGAAGTAGGATATCACGAACTGAGGGCAGTTTGGAAGCATTATAGCGACTGTATCACCTTTCTTGACTCCAATTGATGCGAATCCATTCGCCGCCTTGTCTACGAACGTGCCAAGTTGCTTGTATGTGATCTTGATTCCTTCGTAGTAGAGGGCAACGTTGTTTGGAAACTCCGCTACAGCCTTGTCAAGTTCGGCGTATAGTGGTCCATCTGGAATCTTGATGTCCGGTGGAGTCTTTCCAACATAGCTCTTGAGCCAAGGCCTCTCCTCCTTAGGCGGAGCGGCAGCTGGTTTCGGTGGAGCGGGTGCAGGAGCTGGTTTCGGAGCAGGAGCTGGAGCTGCAGGAGCCGGTTTGGGTGGAGCTGGAGCAGCGGGCTTCGGTTCCTCTGCCGGAGCTGGAGCAGGCTTCTTCACTTCCTTCTTGGGTTTCCCTTCTTTCTTAGCCATTATCTCTCTCCTCTGTTATGACAAAGGGAAGTATGCGGAGCGATTGTTATGCTCCATTTATCCCTTTGGGACCCTCGTTCGTCTATGTAAATGGCCTTTTACGATGACCCGGCCGGCAGGCCAGTGATATGCCTCTGGGCGGTTCTTGGTTTTGTTGCGCCCTGCCGCACTAGTGAAGAACTTCCCTAAGACAAACCCATACTACCCTGCCAACGATCCTTGCCGCAGTGGCCGCGCTGGTCGAGCCAGATGCCATCAGATGCGCTACCATATCTTGTAGTTTCAAATCGCGATGGCCTATCTCAAACAGGGTATTGGCAATCGAGCTCGTGAAAAGCTTCTGGGCAATCAGCTGACGCTTCATATCACGTCCAAAGCTGTGCTGCCAAGCTCTCTGATATGTTAGAAGTGACTTGGCGCGGAGATCTTCCCGCTCTAGGGCCCCTGCGAGGGCAATGGCAGCAAACTTGCCTGCACGCATGGCATAGGCTATCCCTCCACCAGTCAAAGGACTAACCATGCCTGCAGAGTCACCTACCAGAAGTGCGCGGTCTACTATCGTGCATGGTACTGGACCCGCAGTAGGAACCAGAGCTCCCCTTGCACAGTCTGGTTCGGCGCTAGGAATGAGAAGTCCTTCATGCTGAAGCATCTTGACAAACAGAGAGAACTGTTCTACCAGACTTCCGCCGGCATTAGTCACAATACCTAGTCCCACATTGACAGTATTGATTTTTGGAAACAGCCAGCCATAGCCGGGACGACCTCCGAAGTTCGCAAAGAAATGATACTCCCTGTCCTCGCCATAGTAGTCTGTAATGCGCGACTCATTGACAGGAATCTCCATGACTTTGCACGCGGTCAACGATCCCGCGGGCCATCGTACGTTGAGACCTGTCTCCCGGGCAACGGTGCTGTTGACTCCGTCGGCGCCGACAATGGCCTTTGTCTCGACAACCTTTCCCTCAGAAGTATGAACTAGTACCTTCTCTTTGCTGGCTTGAACAGACTTGACCCTACAGGAAGTCAGTGGCTGGGCCCCACAATCGATGGCTTCATTGAGCAACGCGTTATCGAATTGCTCTCTCAGTGTCATCATCATATCTGCTCGACCTCTGAGAGCGACCAGCCGACCCCTGGGATGAAGGACGCCTGTCTTCGAGATACTCACAGCAAAGCTGTCTTCTCTAGCTTTCAGGTAGCTGAATTCTTCGAGCAGCTGAGGAGAGAAGCCCCCGCCGCACGGTTTGTCTCTGGGAAATCCACACTTGTCAATGAGACAAGTACTGAAGCCCAGCTTGGCCAGGTACCTTGCAGCTGTTGATCCGGCGGGTCCTGCGCCTACTATGGCAACATCGTACATCGTGTTCAATCTGGACAGTGGCGAGTTCCACGTATTCTGCTTGCTGGTTGCGGAGGACGGATGGCCGCTTTGTCACTTGATGGCTATTTCATGAGCATCGCATTGAGTGGGGTCGCACAACGTGAGACGAAGAACGAGACATACTCTCTTCTTCTCAGATTTTAGCGCCGCAATTCTTGCAGATGGTCATCCCCTGTTCGTTCTTGGCACCACAGAACGGACACACTACCAAGACCTTCTCTATGACCCTCTGGGTTTCTACGACCCTCGTGCCTGGAGTTTCAGAAGGCCTTTCCACATAGTGTACTTCCTTCACGACCTTCTGTCTTCTTCGACAGCAACAACTGCAACAGAAAACAAGCGCGATGATGATTATGAAGATAGCAAGAATCTCGTATACCGCTGGAGGAAGGCCCTGCAACATCTGTATCTGCCGGTCCTATAGGTTGCAGAACTGCCATTTATCTTATACTTGTACGAAACGCAACCCCTCTCATCCCTTGATTGCCCTGCCACGCTCGGCAAACTGGTTTCTCCTTCGAGGATAGGCTTCAAACGCTTGGTCTGCTTGGCTATGCTCCTACCCCTTGGGCCTTCATGATATCCTTGGCGGCCTTAGATACACCTCGAAAACACCCGTCCACAAATCACTGCTTTGTTCTGCCTTGACCAACATGTCTCCGTCGAAGTTCACCCCGACAGGCTTCGCACTGCTTTTCTTCCAGATGTCTGAGAAGATGATGGAGTGAATCTGCGTCTGGAAATCCTCTGTTACCCGAGATATCATTCTCTCAACGTACGCATTGTCTATTCCTTGAGCGGAGAGATCACCGGTCGGCTTGAACAACCGTTCCTTGCTTACGGCTCCCACCTTCTTGTCGAAAGTGTAGCCTATGCCGCCCACGAAATAGAACACCCCGTGAGGAACTTGGGCCTCTTCTCCAACCACTATTATTTCGCTGTTCGTAAGCATGAGGTACTGCGGGCTAGCGATAGTGAAAGGTATCGCCGCGGCTTCGACCGAAACCTCATCCATCCCGAGGTCGGTTGACAGGAAGTAATCCAGAGTCTTCACTTTTGTGTCGAAAGTGAATGGTGAGAAGTCGCCGGCAAGTATAACGTTTCTCGCTTTTCTAACGAGAAGGTCAATGATGCTCTGACACTTCTTCAAGAACTCAACTCGCTCGTCTTTCTTGTGCAAGACACGTCGGGCGGAAAGGGCTATCTTGAGATACTCGAGCGATCGAAACCCGGAGAGGAGTGTCTTGCTGAAGTAGGTGCTTCTTTCTGATTCCAAGAAGCCCTCATTGCGGGCTAACTCTCGCGGCAGAGGTTCGCCTATGTAGACCTGTGCAGGTTGTTCGGCCTTTTGAGTCTTGAAAAAAAGACCGATATCAAGACCCACGCGGGGAATCTCGGTGAGCTGCCTGACAAAGGCTCCTTCAGGAACAATCTCACGTGACCTCGTTTTCTGGTACATTTGTGCGTATTTGCTGAAGATGTCGCTCCGAGACATTGAACTCCCTTTACGTGAGATTGGACTGGGCGCTATTATCTTTGTCGTAGATTGCTACCGTGGATTGAGAAGGCACGATGTATAAATAGACCCACAGCAAGACGGAAAAAGCACGTTACCCACCAGATTTACCATATCTGGCGAATAGCAGACATATCAGGGTGCAGGCTGATGAGTAGAAAGGCAAAGGGTGCTGGCCTACTAGTTGCGGGTGTCATAGTATTCATCATCTCGTTCTTTGTCCTCCTGCCCATTCAGGAATTGTACATTGTCTCTTTAGTTGCGATGTTTGGAGGGGTAGTACTAGTGGGCGTTGGCGGCGCAATGGCAAAAGGCATCGACAGGTCTCTTGATACATCAGCAATTGAGTGCTACTTCTGCAAGGGTACCGGGAAGGTGCCCGGCGTCAAGGGACCAGAGACATGTCCTCGGTGCGGGGGAACCGGCAAGGGAAGATCGGACGATTGAAGAGATATTCGGAAGGAAACCGTTGCTAGGTTCTTGATGGAGGAGTAGTTCTTGCAGAAAGTGATTGTCATAGGTCATCGAGGCGCCTACGGTTATGCGCCTGGAAACACAATGCTGTCGTTTGAGACCGCTTACAAAATGAAAGCGGATATGATAGAGCTAGATGTTCGCGCCACGTCAGACGGTCAACTAGTCTGCATTCATGACAGTGACGTTTCAAAGGTTTCGGAAACCGGCGGCTTGGTCGCTAAGATGACACTAGAGGAGATTAGGCGTCTCGATGTTGGCAAAGGCCAGAGGATACCACTTCTTACAGAGGCGCTCGATTTCGCCCGCGGCAGAATCGGAGTTGATATTGAAATCAAAGTCAAAGGCATAGAGGACGTCCTGTTTAGAATTGTATCCGAGCGAAACATGATATGCTCGGTCCTCTTCTCATCGTTTCTGCATTCGACTCTGAGGAATCTAAAGGCTATGAGTTCAGAAGTTGGGACAGCGATTCTATACGATGAATATATGGACGACCCGGTCAAGTATGCTTTGGACTTTGGGGCAAACGCAATCAACCCACTGGCCTTTCTCTTGACTCCGGAGCATGCCAACTTGGCTCATGAATCAGGTCTGCTGATCTTCCCCTGGACAGTGAACGATGCCCGCATAATGAATGAGCTTCTGTCATTGGGGGTGGATGGCATTATTACTGATTACCCCGATATCGGAAGGAAAATCGTGAGTTCGTACCTTGCATCTGCGTAACTGCACGCAATGAGAGCCGAGACTCCTTCAAGCTCTATCAGCAATCGAGCCTAATGCTTGTGATGGAAACGCTATCATCACGGCATCTTGAGTCTGAGACCCTCTGTTAACATCTTGAGTCTGATTCCGGCAGAGATCCAAGTAATCACACAGGTGATCTCGATACCTGCTATCAACATGACGAGTAGAGTGATGGCAATCGATATGTCCGAAGCCAAAGGGGCTCCGGAGAATACCAAGAACAAGAACACGGCAACTAGTATTCCTGCCGCGAGGCCCGCAGTAGCTGCTACTCTTACAAACTGACCTTCCAACTGATGCCCCGCTTTCAGGATATCAGCGCCCAAGTTCAGGTTAAGTGAAAGAACAAGCACATAGCTTACGGCATACAGGCCGAAGGAAAGTGCCGCAGCTGTCAGGGCCTGATGAACGACGCCCGCATTCCCGGAGATTGTTATGATCATCAACGCAAAAAGGAAACTGACGCCACCAATCACTCCTGTGCGGCTGTAGCCACGACCGAAAGCATATCCGGACAATGCTACGTTCCGGACAAGCAGACAGCTCAAAACCGTGGCTATAATCGTGGGTCCTTGAACATCAGGTGGAATTCCTGCAAGCAGTGCGACGTTGAACCATCTGTTGGCAGGCCATAAGGCAGGAGGACCGCTTCCAAAGGCGCCCAACATGAAAAGGACAAAGAGTACAGAAGGTACTACGGTCACGATGACGGTTAGGAACTTCTGTGAGAAGTGAGTGAACTTGCGGAACTTCGTCTCAATCGTGAGTATTCCTTGGGTGAGTATCAAGAGTGCCCATGTGAAGATAGCAACGCTGGATAGAACATAGGGTCCTATCAAGGCATAGACAGAAGCCAACACCAAAGGCAGACCCGTCACGACATCAGTCGAACGCATATAGCTAGATCCCATGAGGAACATAATAGCCGCGGGACACAATGACTGGAACATGCTCCACGCCGGAACAAGAAAATCCGAATCTCGTGGTGTTGCAACGCCTGTGCCGCATTGACCGGCGGCGATGATGCCCAGGATTGCCATGAATATCATCAAGTACTTCGAAGCGCCCTTGACAATATCTTCAGAAATCTGGGACTCGCGCAGCTCTCGTGCGCCCAATCTGGGTCCTAATAATGACCAGAACAACATGGATGAGAGAAGGGCCTGAACAAACCAAGGCGGAGTTGTGTATACTACCTTTGATCCAACAACAGTGGCGCTCGACCAAGGCAGCCAGACTCCAACACCTTCAACAGACTGGAGTGCACTCCCGAAGGCCGCAAAGCCGCCAATAAGGAACGTGAGGAATCCTGACAAACCAAAAGCGAACTTGGCAGTATCGGTGCTTCGGGCGAACTCCCTTATCTGGGATCTTGGACCCCACCAGAAAACCATCATGGCAAGCTGGCCGCCAAGTAATAGTGCATAACCTGCCGCAGCATTGATGGCTAGGGCAGGGAAAAAGAATCCGTTCATCATGCCGGCTGCCATACCCCTGTAAGACTTGCTTGAGTCAACGTATGTAATGGAAACGAACTGCCACATGATAATGAAAACCGCACCACCCAATGCGACCGACGATCTGTAGGTATTGACAGGAGTAGATTCAATCGCAGGAACACCAAGGCCACCCAAGATTATGGAGGTCGTGCCAAGGGCAACGATTCCCGTGATGAGTGTCAACATTGATACCCTTGATTCTGTAAGCGAACCAATCACTCTTGCTCCCCTGTACTGGAGGAACAACCCGAGAGCCAGAATGGCAACGAAGACTGCTGAAATAACGATATTCGTGTGGTTCTGGGTCAGCTCAAGCCCTAGTGAAGGGATTTCAAGAACCGTACCAGCGGGAACCATGCCAGCTAAAGCTAATGATGCAAGCCCAATTACAGCAGCTGCAGCTCCGACAAGACCACCAATTCCTGCGAGCTTATCTACAGCTTTAGTTGCCTCAGATTCTGAGGCGGCTGTTTCAGAAGAAATCGATTGTACCATCCGTCAGTCCTCAGGGCGATGGTCCATGTAACGCGACAACGACCGCTTCTGGTGGTATAAATGCGTATCGGACTAAGCGAGCGAAGGTCATGCTGAAAACCACGAAGCGGCTCATGCTATATTCCAAAGCATAAAAGCCGGAATTCATCATCAACGTTGTGAGGTTAACGAAATGACCGAAATCGAACTCTATGTGAAAGGAAAGAAAATCGTGATGAATCAGTTTGCTGGTAAGATTGTCAAAGATGTCTTCATGGCCGTACTTTCAAATCTGAAAGATGTAAGCCTAGATCGAATCACCAAGGTTGAAGTAACATAGACCTGCTTTCTGGCCACAGAGTTTGTCACGCCACCAGAATGCGGCGACGAGCAGTAGTTATCGAGTGGTCGCATCAGAGTTCGGAGGACAGGCAGGAATCGTGACAGGATTTCAACAGGGGCAGTGCTGCACCAACTTAATATGCGAGCAAGCCCGCCCAACCGTGAGCCGATAGTGATTCGTATCCATCGTTTTCGTCATCATCGCTTTCAGCATCTAGACCGGAAACCGGATGGGAATCTTCTGTGTATAGTGTTGCTCATATCGTTGGTTATTCTGCTCTCTGCTCTCGCACTGATATTTGTCCCACGTTGGGATTGGCTTTCGCCTTGAAACGAAATGCATGCAGAGCTATTTGATGACTGAGTAGATCTCCTGCATCCGCTGAGTGAATTCACTCTCTGGATGTTTCAAACAGACGATGTACCTACTACCAACCTCGGTGAGAATCTGCAGCATCGGGATGATTGTAACGACCTTCGTCTTGAACTTCCGCTCAACTTCCTCGATTATCGCCTTGTCTTCGTAGATGCTCGGCTTCTTGTTGATGATAATTCGAGTATCGGGCACCTGCAATTTACTGGCGACGCTCAATGTTGCTGCCGTGCCGAGTAGGTCCTGCTCATCGATTCTGGCTACCACGAACAGGAAGTCTGTCGTGGCCATCGACAGCAGAGTCTCGCGGTCAAGACCCGGATGCGTATCAATAATGAGGTAATCGAGGTTCTTTGCCTTGATCACTTCAGTGAATCCGTTCTTGAGATCGCTGACCTCAAAACCTTCTCTTAGAATACGCGTAATGTCGGTGGCGCTCATCGAACTGGGAATCAAGAACAGTTGTCCTCGCCTGATACCAAGTTCGCTCGTCATATCCATACAGGCGTCTTTGATATCACACTCTCCGCGTAGGTAGTCATTAAGTGTGTGTTTCAGTTTTTGCCTGCCTAGTCCAAAGATTACATGTATTCCCGGTGACGCCACATCGGTGTCTATGACAGCAACTCTCTTTCCATCGAGGGCAGCGACTGCAGCAAGATTGGCTGCTATATTGGACTTCCCAGTTCCACCCCTGAAGCTATGGATACACACTATCTTCGACGTTATGTCAGCGCACGTGTTGCATCACCCTTTCTGTCTCATATCTGACGTATTTGCCTAACGACTTGAGCACCTCAAGTATTCGAGCTGCGGGGATTTCTGTTTCGTCAGACACTTCCTTGAGCGAATACGCTCCTGTACAATACTGCCAGATGGCATCGACTATGCGATAGTCCCTATTATTCATTCCTGCGACTTCAAGAAATGCCGCAAATCGTCTGTCCCTTTCAGCCATGACGGGATAGAGCTTTGCTATTTTGACAATGCCATTCGAGACGAGATGGGCTAGTACTTCAGTTGTTTCCTCAGCCGTAAACCCCGTCTTCCTTTCTATGTCAGTGATTGTGTTCCTCTGGTCTACAATATTGAGGACGGTAACAGCATTAGCTCGAAGGGTGTCCTCGATTCCGCCGAGAAACCTGCTAGAGCTGTCTAGCGCCTCTGCAACAGGGATCAACGGTATGACCAAATCATATTCGTAGAATCCGGTCGACTCGGCTAGATATGTGGGGAGAACTCTTTTCAGGCTTGTTTGGTCAAGAGAAGCGACAGCGGCGAGCACAGGCTCAACTCCCTTCAAGAGCTGGCTGTCAGGTTTCTCTGCACTCACGATGAATATACAATACACGTTATTCTCCGCCCTAGTGACGAAAAAGCGCGTCAACGGGTCCAAGCTCGTATGGGAAAGAGTCAGGCTCCTTTCAGCTAACTTAGGAGCGGAACTCAGACTATCCAGAAGATCCAGCAAGGCTTCCATCTCGTATGACCTAAGGTTGGAGGCAAGCACAAAGCCGTCACGCGTGATTACTGCTCCTCTCATCACGCCAGGACGCCTCTCCGCTTGCGCCATGACAATCCTTAGCCGCTTCAGATCGTCAGCAGGCAGGAGGCCTATCTTGTAGCGTCGGGCCAGACCCGGAATACCATCGAACCTTTGAAGTGTAGCTTCAACGGTGTCTGCGAACCTTTTGAATACAGTGAACTGACTCGTTCCACTTTTCAGTTCCGAGTAGAACGTGCTTACGAACTGATCTGCAAGGTCCCGGAGTAACACACGGTATATCTCTACACTGTCTTCCTGCGACACCAGGGCTATGAATAGAAGGTCGCCTTTTTGTTGCCAGACGAACTTGTTCGAGGCGAACGATACGACTTTGATTTGCTGTTCACTTACTCGTTCTGCAAGAGACCCCATGACCGATAAGAAGGCTGCAACGAGTTCGTCTAGCTTCTTTGTGCCGCCAACACTGTAATGAAAGAGTGGAATTCCGCCTTCACGTAGGATGAGGACTTCTTTGACCAGCGATGTGACCCCCGGTGAGCCGTGTCCTGTGACTGGGTGCCACTGCTATTATACCTTACCAGACCCATATCCGTCGTCGAGAGTCCTGTAGATCCGGTCAGGCAATTCAGTGTGACAGGCTTGTAACTTCAATGTAGTTCCAGCTTACGGCATTGCCAAGCTTACCTAGTATCTCGTGTAGCTTTTCAGCTGTGACTCCTATTTTCTCGCTTATTTCAACCAGTGACTTCTCGCCTTTACAGAAAGGTCTTGCTCGAATTAGAATCTGATTGTCTCGTTTGGGAAGACCAACGATATCGAGGTAGATGTCGAACCTGGCGTCGCTTGCCTGAATTGCTGGACACATCTTAAACACCCTGACTACACCCCATATGACGAGATACTCGACAACCTCTGTTACTTGATCAATCTCAATTCCGGTTATTCGACTTACATCGTAGATGGAGGCCTTTCCATCAATTGCATCCACAATCCTGCTGCCACCAATACCAAAATCACGATGCAGCTCATCCAAAAGCCCCATCAAGCTCACAGCCGCATCGAATGTTGCCTGGTTTATCTTTGGAACAACAAACGAGCTAAGACTTGCTGCCACTGCAAGAACGCCTTCGTAGAACGAGAAGGATCTCTTGACCTCGTCGGCAAAGCCCTTGAATGCATCCTCGATGAGAACGTCTGCCTTGATTTCCTCTTGGTAGCTACTGAGGAACTTGCGACTAAGGTCTCTGAGCACAGCCCTCAAGACGCGCTTCTCTGCACCAGATCCAACTACGAATACGAACAGAACATCTGCTTCTGTCTGATAGAGAATCTCCGAGCCTTCAAAGGATAGGCTCTGGATTGAACGCTCTCCAAACTCGGCCGCGAAGCTTGAGACGGCACTAAGGAATCCGGACAGCAGAGTATCGAGTTTTCTCGAATCATTGGGTGAATAATGGAAGAGGGGTATTCCTCCTACCGTCAGAACCATGAACTCCTGCACTTTCAACGGTCCTGTCATAGACTCTGCCAGCTGTACCCTCGCTTTCGCGGTGATTTAAGCATTGTAGTGGTTTTGCATTTTCTGTGCCTTCGGAAGGGATACTGATAGTGACTCTCTATCTCTGTCTGCTGACGAAACGTAAATATCGTGCTCATGATGCAGATTGACTGATTGGATATGCTTGAGTACAGGGAGTTTCCCTTCAGGAAGGCCGCATACTTCGCGCTAGTATCTCCAACCATGGCCTATTTCATGTATGCAATTACTCAATTGAGCAACCAAGCCCTCTTTCCGGCATTTGGCGGGCAGAATCTACAGTTCTTGGGGATAGGTCTCCTTTCTACAGTATTGACCTTGCTTGTGGCCGGATTCATTGTCGATTATATCGGACGAGGCTATGTCATTACGACGTTTGCCGCGATTGTTCCCCTGTTTGTTGGCATGTATCTCGTTCAAACAGGAACTCCAAGCACATCCTCCCCCGGGCTTGAGATGCTGTTCACAGTATCCGTCTTCAGCGGTATGGCGGTTATGCTGCTCAGCTGGGTTGTGCAACTCGGCAAGGCCGTGGTAGCCAAGTATCGGGGAAGGGTCATCGCGGCTTTCATGACCTTCTCACTGGTTCTGTTTGCTATCTACTCAGCTCTTGGCTCATATGGAATAAACCTGGATGCATCAGGAATCCCAGTGATGGAGATTCTGGCAGTTGGCGCGGTACTACTCGGTCTCGCATTCAAACCTTGGAGAATGGAGTACAAACGCTTTGCCGTCCAAGGGAACGCATTGTCGTACTTTATCCCTGTCACAATCCTCATGGCCGGACACATCCTGTGGTACTTTGGGACACAGCTAGGAATAATCAAGGTGCTCCAAGATGCCGGGTTTAGCACGTACGAATCGTTGGGCCAGTACTCGGGTCTTTCGCTCTATGAGCCCATTATGATGATTGTAGGGATTGTTGTTGCTGGAACAATCGCTGACCGGAGAGGGAGAAAGGGCGCCTTCACTACCGGAGTACTCCTGTTTGGTCTACTGACAATACTGAGTCCGATTGCTGTGGAGGCCATACAATTGTATGCTGCGGCTTTGCTGGTCTCCGAGAGGTTCATCGAAGGTTTCTTTCTGGGCCTCATCTTGCTACTGATATGGCCCGAAATCGGTTCTCCGAGGACCAAGAGCCGCAGAACAGCTGCAGTATGGATCTTCTTCGCTGGGTATGTAGCCCTCTTCTGGGCCGTATCGCTTCGGGTCTCCTTTGTAATCAACTGGTATCCCCCTGCCGATCTGCGAGTTCTCGGAACGCAGATCGCGATTCTTCTTGCAATGCTTGCTCTGTACAGGTCTGCACCCATCCCAGAGATTCTCGGAAAGGAGATAGAAATAGAGAAGTTGAGTCTCGATTTCGACGAACGCCTTGTGAAGCAGACAGTCGAACAGTACGTTGGGTCAGGGGAATTCGAGTCAATAAAGAGCCAGCTTGACATCATGGGAATGCAAGAGCTCAGCGATAAGGACATGCACGACATAATTGGCCCGGATATGGAGAAGGTACTTCCACTACGCAAGATTCCCGGAATAGGTGCAAGAATGGAGGAGAGACTTCGAGAGGCGGGGTACGAGTCGGCACAGCAACTCGCAGGCGAGACACCTCAGCGGTTGTCATCAAAGGCGAAAGGTCTCAGCGTATCGCAGGCGGAGAAGATACTTGCGAACGTGCGTGATGCTCTGAAGAAAGCCATCAAGTCAAAACCCCAAAAGGGGACTGAGCGAAAGAGGTCATGAATGGCCTGGCAATCTATTGACGCTTTGACCTCTTGAGCTACGCCGGATAGTATGCCAACCCTGTCCCGCCTAAAAGATCAGTGTTTGTCATGTGCTTTCCACAATTCGCACAAGACAGTACAATTTTGGGATCGTTTGTCGCCTGCCCACACCCTTTGCAGAGCAGCTCCACGTCTATGACAGACAGTTCTGACACCTTTGCAGGCTGCTTGCATTGTTGGCACCGTACCTCGGTCAAGTCATCTACGAGTACTGTCTGAGTCCTATTACCGCACTTGGGGCAGAACACCAGATAGACTTTGTAGATGTCATTACTCCCACACGAAGGGCACGCGAGTTCGAGAGTGACTTCGGTGCCTCCACACTGTCTGCATTCAACTCTTCTTCCATATGTCTTCGGAACCAAGTGGCCTGCACGTTCTAGATCCTTAAGCAGTCTTGAGACCTCTTCCTCATCGGGTCCCAAGTAGTCCGAAGCCTTTGGGTATTTTGCAGTTGCCCTTAGCACGTGCCTAGGAACCAGGGCTGACACTCTACCCGTAGCCATGTCTTCGACAAGTCTGGTAACGTGGGGATTGGAAAGCAGCTCTTGGCCAGATGTCTCTGCGATGAGTTCCTGCAACAGAAGAAAGGCACGCGTTATCTCCGCATCCCATTTGCTGCTGTTGAAATTGATACGGCCGACGAGTCTAAGCAGATTCCTTTCGACAACTGAGGGATCATCGTTCTCATCCAGTAGTACCGCGATACAGTTTGGGCTGTCAAGATAAGATACCACCAACCCCTTTGCCAACTTTGTGTAGCCGACCTTCGCTTCTTGTTGCAGTCCATGCCCCATGAAGATGACTACAGCTTCTTCGGACGTCAGCGGATCATTCTCTGGGTATGACCGGCCGAGAAAAGGACCGAGGTTGGGGTCCCACCATATTGCATAGATGGCCTTGGGCATCAACGATTCTCCTTGACAGTATGAGTCCGATAGGTCCCAGTGTCAGTAGCAACGCAGGGTCTTAATAGTATTCACCATACAGACCTTTCTCTGAGAGAAGAGACGCGGCCACCGAAGAGTATAAAACGGGCCCCCTGTTCGAGCGGGCGCTAGCCGCAATCAAGACCAATGGCGGATGGTGCACCAATGCTTTCGAGCCATCACAGCAGATTCATCATGGTCATGACAGTGTTTTGGTTGGTTCTGTCACCCTGTGTCTCATCGTCCTTCAGTTCTCTAGTTAGCAATCTGAAGCCAGAGGGTCAATTCGCTCCAGCGGCTCCCAGCATCAGCAGTCCTTCTGATATGACTTACGAGAATGGTACAGTAAACAAGAAAATCGTGTGGAATTCTACGGACCCATCGCCAAAGAACTACACTGTAACGAGAAACGGTACGATTCACAAATCGGGCTCCTGGTCAGGTGGAGCCATTGAAGTGCTTCTGAACCACCTCTACACTGAGAAGCTAGTGAGTACTTTGCCCGCACTATTCGTCTTTGTCTGCAAGGTGTTCAACACCAGCAATGAGTCCGTGTCGGATGAGGTTCTTGTAACACTGATTGCCGATACAACATCGCCCATCATAAGTGCCCCTGCCAACTTCAGCTACGAAGAGGGTAGCTTCGGACATACTGTGACATGGAATATCACGGAGAGCAACCCCGATTTCTACAATGTAACCAGAACGTCTAACGAAACCACCAGTAATCGTACGGTTGTAAAGTCTGGACAGTTCTATGGTGCGAACATATCAATAAACGTGGACGGCTTGAATGCAACTCACTGGTATGTCTATACCCTGTTTGTCAACGACACTCTCAAACACAATGCCACCAGCTCGGTGAACGTCACTGTCTATCTGGACGTGACTCCTCCGACCGTTACCCAGCCCGATGATCTCACTTTCGAGTTTGGCTCAAGGGGACACAAGATAGTCTGGCATGTGTATGACAGCAATCCCAAGAACTACACAGTCAGAGTGACAACACTCTATACCAACAGTAGCTACGGTAATGTCTCTGCTTTTCATAGCCCCACAAACATCACTATGGCTTCATGGACTTTCATCGATCCTGAAGGTAACGACGTCACAACAAGCTTGGATTCGATCTTCTTGGGTAACTACACATTCACAATACTGCTTTTTGATAAGTACGGACGCAACAACACTGACTCATTGAATGTCACAATCTACAAAGACATTCGGGCTCCCGTTGTAACAGGAAAGGCCTATCTTGGTTATGAAGAAGGCTACAAGGGCAACTATCTGAACTGGAGTGCAGATGAGAGCAACCCGCGGTCGTACAACCTCACTCGCGACGGTGCTGTGCTAATGAACGGTACGTGGCGAGGCGAGAACCTGAGTGTTAACGTAGATCGACTCTCAGTAGGTATTCATGTTTACAACATGACGTTGACTGATTTCTTCAACCAGAGTGCTGTAACAGTCACGACCGTTAACGTGACCGCCGACGCGCATATCCCGACGGTTAGTGGCTTCGCAGTCATCCAGTCATTCACCACAGGCTACGCCAACAACTTGACCGTCCAAGTCTACTGCTGGGACATCAATAACATAAGCAGCATAAGAGTCGAATGGGGACTCGACACAAACCATACAGTGAACGCAACGATGCAGTCTCAAGGGAGAGATTTGTACTCGGCCTCACTGGGTGAATATGCTGTAGGATCTATTGTCGTCTACAGGGTTATCGCGGTCGATAATTCTTCCATGAAGAATGTCCATACAACTCCATGGATGACAGTCGTCGTCACGTCTATGTTACAGGAGGAGAGCCCTGGTTATCTTTGGGGCTTATTGCTAGCTCTAGGCCTGCTGTCGTCGCTAATTATAGCAATGCTGTACTTCAGGACAAAGTCTAGGTAGAATCACTGTTGCCGTAGCATTGATAGAATGTCTCGATGGATTAGGTCTCTGTTCAAGATTGTGAGTTCTAGGACTACGACATCAAGACGTTCCTTCACCTCTTGGACGAAGCTTCCTCCCTTTTGCTGGAGCGTGCCAAGAACCCTCCTTGTATCGAGACACTTCCTGACTTCGGGAGCAAAACCGGGGGATGTCAGCTCCATACTGGCAATCTCATCTATGACGATTGTCTTGCCGGTTTCTCTCGCACGCCTAAGAGTGGGTACTATGATGCGATCGATGTCAGGTACATTTACAATGTATCGGCCTATCCGCGGTCCCGAATAGGAGTCCATTCCTGCAAGCATGCCCTGTTGGCCATCAATGGTGCTTATGCTGAATCCTACCCTCTCAGTCCCGAGGCGAACTTCGCTCGTCCAGAACCCTTCAAATTGTGTCTCTCCGAGTACGCCAATGACCTTCCTGATAACTGTGCTCTTGCCTATGCCTGGTCTTCCGGTCAGCAGTATGTTACGACGCATCACCAATCTTTTTGCAGGACGACCTTATGAATGAGACTCAAGTTCCTTCTCGCATTGGTGGTCTCATCGGGCTGGCTGTTCGTACTCCCTTAATGCGGTCTCGTGCAGGAGGCTCTTGCCGAAGAGTACTCATTCGTCTGTTCCTTGTCCGGGCTTCAAAGAGTAATATCGCATCGCCTTTGAACGCGCGGATTTCTCGATTGCTTCCAGCAACTTGACATCTACCCGTTCGCCTTCTATGACACCCTTGGTTATAGCGTCTTGAAGCACCTTCTCGCCTTGCTCGCTCCTAGCAAGGACCATTGTCCAGCCGGGATCCGAGCCCACATTGCCGCATGATATGTCTGCATTCTTGCACGTGAAGTCACGACAGTATGAGCACGACTTGGCCGCAACCCCGCCCAATACCTTCACAGGCCACTCTTGCTTTCCAGTGGGTGTCGTAGCGCTGAAGACGCCAGATGATATTGTCATTCGACCGATGCTCTTAATGTCCAAGCCCGCGTTTTGAAAGAAGCCCACCAACCCTTGGTAGCCAAATGACTCCGTACAGAACAAGCCTACCTTGAACACGCTTGCGCCTGCAAAGAATCCCGCCGGGTGGCGCTCCATTTTCTGGATAGAATCGATATGACACGATGTTCCTACAATGGCCAGATTGTGAAGGCCACTTCTGAGAGCTTTCATCATCTCAGTCACAATGGGAGAGTGAGTGTAGATCGTGCCAGCGGAGGAAAGCACATCTTGTCTCTTCCTCGCCAAGAACGGAACTGGCATCCATGGCTTGCTGGAGTCCTGCTTTGTAACGATTGCGCCGTCTATCATGTGCTTTTCAAGCATGAATGCCAAGACTGCTGTTACTGCGCCCCCATCTTGCCGTGTCTGGTTCTCTATCTTTGACCTAATCCTCCAAGCACTCTTGAAATCACCAATCAAATCCCGGGAAAGAACAACAGTTCGCGGGCACAAAGTGTAGCATATTCCACAACTTATGCAATTGCCCGTTAGCGTCGGAACATACTTTCCAGAAGAGTAGTCTCCCGTCAGTGCATTCACGGGGCAGAAGGAGACACAGCTGCCGCACTCAGTACATACTTCTGTTCTAACGATCTCCTTCTCGAGTTTCTTGAAGGCATACCTCTTAGTATTCTGTTTCAACCAAGCTTGGGCCTTGACAAGGTTCTCTTCCATGAAGTCGGTCAAATTCGTGCACCGTCTCTCATTCGAATGTGCTTGGCAACCGCGTAGCTGATGACCATATAGCACTGACGCTAACGGACACAAAGGTATAAAGAGCGAAGGAAAGGACAATGCGATTCGTTCCAGCGCGAAGTTCGAGGTAGGTCTGGGAAGAGACCGACCTCAATCCCGGGCCAATCACATGCGTTTGGATGCATAGGGTGTCGAGGATGAAGCTGTCAAAAGAGAAGATTGCATCTCTAATAAAAGAAAGTGTCGGGCATACGTGCGATCCCATTGAATGTTGCGTTCGGCTTGTTGCAGTTGCTGACTTGCCCAGTCAGTTTGGTCAGTTTCAGATATGCGGTTTTGTGAGTCCCTGTGATGACAAGGAACACACTGCACTTGTAAGAGGCGATGTAGTTGACAAGGAGGGCGTTGTCGTCCGTTTGCATTCAGAATGCTTGACAGGCGATGTGATGGGCAGCAAACGTTGCGACTGCAGAGACCAGCTATTGGAGTCGCTCAGATATATCCAGAAGACCGGCGAGGGCGTGCTCATTTACCTGCGTCAGGAGGGTCGCAACATCGGTCTCACAGAGAAGATCAAGGCCTACGCGCTACAGGATGAAGGCTTTGATACCTTCGATGCAAACGTAATCCTAGGACACCAACCTGACGAACGTGACTACGGAGTCGCTGCGCATATGCTCAAGTCTCTTAGAGTAAAATCGATACGGCTTCTGACCAACAATCCTGAGAAGATTGCGCAGCTCAAGGCGCATGGCGTGAAAATCCTAGAAAGAATCCCACTCATAACGAAACAGACTCGCTACAACGAGTTCTATATTCGGACCAAGGAAAGGCGGGCGGGTCATCTCTTCGGGGAGAACTCACGGGTAACTTCTATCAAAGAGATAGAAAGGATTTCTGGCGAGACAAAAGAGTGAGTGCCTGCCGGTAATCTAGAGTAGTATCGGGGGAAATATCCCTGACACGAGCCCACTAGAGATGCCCGGTAAGATATCATCTTCTGTGAGAGCTTCCAGCTTTTCTGTGACCACTAGCCATCAGCATGGGAAAGCAATGACTACTATGATGCTAGAGACCGGATTCGAAATACTGCCTCCACGCATTGCTGGAAGGAAGGCAATTGCGCCCAACGCGAGAAGAAGAGGTCTGTCGAGTTTCCTGTTTTCCTCGGTAAGCTTCTTAATCCGACGACGAGTGTATTGTACTATCGCAAAGGCAGCCGCTATCAGACGTCAAACATAATTAGCTCTGCCGCAACGTATGTCTTTTTGCCATCTCCATTTTCTCCTAAAGTATCCTCGACGCCCAATCCTTCGCTTTTCTGCCTGCAGATTCACTGCCTAAGGCTGCTTCACGGATGGCTTGTGTCATCTCCTCAGTTACGAGACCGGCAAAATGCTTAC
Source organism: Candidatus Thorarchaeota archaeon (assembly GCA_003345555.1). Classification (GTDB taxonomy): domain Archaea; phylum Asgardarchaeota; class Thorarchaeia; order Thorarchaeales; family Thorarchaeaceae; genus OWC5. The sequence continues at coordinate 58,959 of PRDJ01000036.1, read as the reverse complement.
GGAACGCTTCGCATACCTTTCGGCTCACAAGTTGGCTGTCAGTATCTCCTTTGTCATGTATCGTGACTAGAAGATAGACTCCTTCACGGGCAACTAGGACTCTGTCATTACCAAGGACGAGCTCCTTTATGACATCTCCCGCCATCTTCTGAGAGAACATATCTATAGCAGACATGAAACCCCCGAACAACGCGTCGTCAGCATGGAAGTTGCCGAGAGCAATGGCGGACAATGTCTCACCAGCTTCGTTGATAACGTAGACCATCTTGATCAGACTAATCACCTTCAGAGCAAGATGGGTTCTGATTGAACGCTGAGGACATCCCCTTGCTTCTGATGTGGGGATAGATAGCTGTCGGAGTCAGTGAGGGTGATTGTTGATGCTCTCTCCTGAGAAGACTATCTAGCGACTTCCTACTTATGAATACCGACTGCGATCCTTCAACCCACATATCGTTCTTGGTCTTCTGGCGACTCCACAATGGAGAAGTGGGGCCTTTCGGCTTTCCATGAACGAGCGATATATTAGCAAATTGTGTGTCAATGATGTGAGGGACGGGACACAAGGTAGGAGCCTTACTATTAGCTTGAATTACGCTCTATTGGTAAGATGCTATACCTTCTGTATGTACTTCTTGATGAGAAGCCTTGCAGCCGTCTCGAAAATCTCATTTACTCCCTGACCTGTCTTAGCTGAAACCTCAATGCAGTCAGCGCCGAACTTGGATGCGAACGCAATCCCTTCGGCAAGGGCTACTCCACCGTCATTGGTTCGCTCGTCTATTTTGTTACCGACAATGAGGAGGTCACAGTCCGGCGCAACTTCTCTCAATCGATGAATCCATTCCTCAAGCCGCTCCAAAGTGTAGAGTCGATTGACGTCATAGACTGCGATTCCGAACTTGCTTCCCTTGAAGTAGTCCTGTACCACGTCATGAAATCGGGGCTGTCCTCCCAGATCCCAAAGCATGATGGTCATCTGTGTGCTGCCAATAGTCACCTTCTTGGAAGCGAAGTTAGCACCAACCGTCATGCGCATACTATCTTCGAAACGATTCTCCGTGTACCGCAGCGTGATACTGGTCTTGCCCACCCCTCCCTCCCCGATCAGAACAGTCTTGAATACGGGGATTCTGGCAGACATCTTCAGGCACCACCGGGCTGAGAGGCAGCTCCCGCTGGCGGAGGCGTGGACGGAGCAGGCTTGGGTTTCAGGAATGTGGAGTGCAACCATTTCATGAAACGTTCGTTCCTACCAGTAACTGCCAACCACCATGCTAGAAAAGCGATGAATGTGAGAACTCCGCTGATTGGATTTGCCACATTCAGAACCTCTGTACCCATTGTAATGGGGCCTGCAGCCAAAGCAAGAGTCAATCCAAGGATTCCAGTGGCCAACAACAGGGGTCTGCTCGCGGCTGGCGCCTTTGCTTGCCTCATTCTTTGCCACAGGTAAAGATACAACGCAACAGGTACAATCGCTGCAACGACACCTGTTATACTGATGGCCGGGATGAAGAACGGATTAAGGCGTGGGTCACTAGGGTATTGGATCGACAAGAAGAACAATAGCGGCAGTATCATCAGGACGGGCAACAAGAGAAGCGACCTCCATTCCAGAGCAAGATACGCGGCCATATTGAAACACATGAGGGCAATGAAGGTCAGGAAAATGTAAGCATAGGTGTAGTAGATTGCTGTTGCAAGACCTAGGCCCTGAAGGGCTACCAGTATGAACGCCCATGTTGTGAAAGTAAACGACAGGAATAGAACGAATGTTGCTCCGAGCCTGTTCTTCTTCCAGCGGGCATACGTGTATGCACCCGTACCAAATCCGATTGTCGATCCGAGAGCAATCAGAGTGAGAGATGCAATCAGCACAGGGTCGGTAACAGGGGATATCATGAGATACGAAAGCCAGAATGCAATAAGCGCGTATGCCATCCCATACCCCGCCAGTTCGAATGATATTCCTATATCACGTACTTGGAATGCGACGGCGGCAATTACTGGCGCCAGCAGCCGCAGGGCAAGAAAGACGATGCTGAGATCCACCGGCCCGGCAGACAGTCCGATAACAGTCAACCGATAGAGAGGATAGAATGTGACCACGTAGAAAAGCCCGAGACTGGTGGCTTTTCTCGTTTTGGCCAATATGTACCCGAATAGCAGGACTGCGGGTATGTACATGACGGAGGACACATCTGCAGTCGCATCACGAGCATCGATTGGGTTTGGTATCATTGGCAATATCCAAACGTAGCTAACAAGCACCAATGCAAAAAGGGTCGGGATCATGAAATGCTCTCGCCCAAGGACGATCAACGCAGCTATCGAAATGAACGCCGGGGCAAGTATGGCTAAGACGACATAGGCGTATGATGGCCAAAAGCGCCATGCCCACGGCCCTATCACAACTTGCGTGCCTGCTAGGTAGTTGGCAAAGGATGTTATGCCCATCACGAAAGTGCCAGCTGCGTATGCGTAGAGTGGTTTGCCCAGTTTCTTGTCCTCTTCAGGCAGCTCCCTGATTCGACGACGAGTGTATCCCGCAATCGCAAAGCTAGCTGCTATCAAGCTCACAAACATAAGAAATTCCGCTGCAACGTATACCTCTATCGCCATTTCCGTTTCCTTCTAGAGCATCTTTGAAGCCCAATCTTCTGCCTTGCCCCGAATAGATATGGTACCGAGAACAGCTTCGCGAATAGCATCTGTCATTTCGTCGGTCACAACGCCGCCGTAGTGTTTCCGGAAAGCCTCGCATGCTCTCGCATTGATGGTTTGGCTGTCGGTATCCCCCTTATCATGCACGGTGACAAGAAGATGGGCGCCTTCACGAGCGACGACGACTCGATTGTTTCCGAGAATGAGTTCCTTTATTGAGTCTCCAGCCATCTTGTGACTGAACATGTCAATAGCAGTCATGAATCCGCCAAACAGTGCTTCATCGGCATGAAAGTCGCCTAGCGGAATTGAAACGAGCGTCTCGCCAGCGTCGTTAATGACGTAGACCATCTTGATCATCTCGTTCACCCTCAGAATGAGTCCATCCAAGACTGAGCCTTGTCAAGGGCACTCTTCTTCTGCTCGGCATCTCCAGCTGCTTCGACATCACGAATGACGAATGCCCTGTCTACGAACAGAATCACTGCGTGTCCCTTTCTGCACTTGGCCGGGACGATGACCGGCACTCTCTTGGCATTCAGAATTGAATCCTCTTCAACTATGACGCCAGTGACAGGGCCCTTGCATACAGGACATGGGACATCACTCAGTGTCTTCTTTCCCAAGGGGATCACTTCTTTGGATGCAATCTCTAGAGCTCAGCTGCTTTTCTGACTCAATGTGTCCGAGAGTGAACCATTTTGGTTGCAGTTAAGTTTGTGACATATTAACAAATCGCGTTTCAATTGCGGGCGCAACCAACCGAGCGACAGGTCTATTGTATGGACGGGCTTTCTGAAGGTGAGGCCAGTTGTCGGGCTTCGCTATACTGGCCTGTACGAAAGAGACACTTGCCTTCCAGTTTGCGGACAGATGACTTGGTGACTCGGGATTGTTGGGGCAAGCTGCTGTCCGACTCAGTATTTCACGCCTGATAAGCTAATACGGCTTGCAGATGATGTGGGAACAGCTGTGAGGAAGGGGGCTATCATCTGTCGTTCTTATCGTACGCTTCAAGTTGATACACCTCCCGAAGGAGCATTTCAAACACGATGCCGTTCCTGCGGGTATCCAATTCTACTCTCCAGTGATATCACGGAAACCAGAGAGTTGTGTTCAAACCATCCAGATGTGCTTTCAGTGGGAGCATGCGACGTGTCTGGTCGGAGATTCTGTGAAAACTGTCTCTACATATATCAAAGACTCAGGGACAACTATGTCTGCGAAGCGTGCTCGGGAAGGACAAAGAACCGAGCTCGCATGACTAGAATAATCATAGGTGTAGTCACCGTGATGATTGCTGTCTTCTTCATTCCTCCTAGACGGGCCTATTACCCATCCGATGTCACAGTGTACGGCCTGTTCCTACTACTGAGGGGCTCTGGGCAGTCTTCGGACCAATTAACCATCCCCTTCTCGGGCAGATTATGAAGGAGACAAACGGGTTCCTCCCAAGCGCAGATTCTGTTTATGTCAAGTGCCTTTACTGTGGTGCAAGCTATCGCTATGGTCCTGACAAGGTTGGACCTGACCGCATCTTCTCCTGTCAGAACTGCGGACGAAGGATCAGCATGCTAGGCGAGCCCGACCAAGTCTGATGATGAAACATCATGGCACGATGCACAGGGTGAAGATCGAGCAACCTATCCTGTTTGAGCGGACTATCTCTTCTCATGTTCACAAACCTGATATCCCCTTGAGTAGAGCATAAAGCCCGGGCATTCAAATGGAGAGAGAGGCATTCGTCTGTCCGTTCTGTGGCGCACCTCAGAAGGGTGAATTGCCATCAAGCGCAACGCAGGTAAAGTGCTCGTACTGCGGCGGGATGATTGTAGTCCCGCGCCGCCTAACCGGACTGACTCAACGATGTCCGAATCACTCAGACGCCCTGACGACAGGTTTCTGCACCAGATGCGGTCAAGCATTCTGTGGTCGGTGTCTCTATGTGTTCCAAAGACTAGGAGGGGCTAAGGAATACCTATGTCCAAGATGCGCAGGGCTGGCAACCATCGAGGCTACACCGGGCATCTACTTCTTGATTTGCTTCTCTGTCTTGTTCCTAGTGGTCGGGTTATCGGGTGTCCGAGGTGGTGGAGATTCTGCAGCACTAACGCTGATGTCCCTATTCCTTGGCATGTATTGTTTGGCAGGAGGAATCATCCAAAGGCGCAGAATCACCAACATGCCTACAGTTGCGAGCAAGGCAAAGGAGCATCGTGGGAGTCTCGACACTTGATTCGGAGAGCTTACTGGTACGAGACCCACAACATACAGGACTGCGGCCAAAGGGTAGAGCTTATCAGATGAGCCGCCTTGCTTTTGACCGAAACGGTCTGATGAAGAGAGACTGCATTTCAAGATGATAACTGAGTTGACCCTCGAAAAGCGGAGGAAAGTCCGACATGAAAGCGGTCGAGGCAATGGATCTGACAAAGATGTACTCAGACTTCAAGGCGGTCGATTCGATATCGTTCGATGTTGATGAGGGCCAGATATTCGGTCTCCTTGGTCCAAATGGTGCCGGGAAGACGACAACCATACGAATCGCGCTCACCCTTATCAGACCCACCTCTGGAACTATCAAGGTCTTTGGAATCGACTGTGTGAAGTCCGCGGCATCTGTTCGACAAATCTCGGGTTATGTGCCTCAGGAGGTCTCGATAGACACGGACCTCTCGGGCTATGAGAACCTGCTGATGTATTCGAAGCTATATTACACGCCGAAAGAACAGCGGGGTCAAAGAATTCAGGACGCTCTTGAATACATGGAGCTGGCCGACCGTCAGCACGATTTGGCAAAGACCTATTCGGGAGGAATGATGCGGCGGCTTGAGATAGCCCAGGCACTCATGAACAGACCCAGGATGCTATTTCTTGACGAGCCGAGCATTGGCCTTGATCCATCCGCGAAGACCGCGGTCTGGAACCAGATAATGCACCTACGGGACGAATTCGGGACTACAATGTTGGTGACCACTCACGATATGCATGAAGCCGAGGTGCTCTGCGATGAGATTGCGATAATGAACAAAGGGAAGATTGTGGCAGATGGGTCGCCAACACAACTGAAGGACGATATGGGAGGAGACATGATTTCAATCACTGCTCACGACGGAGATTGTTCATTAATCCTGCGAGAGCATGGGCAGCTGTTGGTGTCAAAACCCGATGAGGGTACGTACGAGCTCGTAGTAGCTCAGGGCGAGAAGGCTATACCTGCAGTATTGGAATCTCTTGAGGCTCATAAGATACACGTTGAATCTGTCTCGCTCAAGAAGTCTACACTGGATGACGTGTTCCTGAAGTACGCAGGGGCTAGGATTCAGGATGGTGGCACGTGGCGGGATGCGCGAGTCACGAGATTAGCGATGAGGAAGCGAAAAGGATGATCGGATCAAAGTTCTTGCGCACTGTGTCCACACTGGCTGAATTCGAGCTCCGAAAGCTCAGGCACGATTCTTCAGAAATATTCATACGCGGAGTTCAGCCAGCACTCTGGCTGCTAGTTTTCGGGACCGCACTAACCAGCATAAGAGCTATCGACGTCGGGTCGTTCACGTACCTCCAATTCCTTACTCCGGGAGTGCTGTCGCAGTCCGTGATGTTCGTTGCCGTCTTTTATGGGATAATGCTCGTCTGGGAGAGGGACCTTGGGCTCCTAAACAAGCTCCTTTCTACGCCAGCCCCTCGGTCAGCGATAGTCTTGGGCAAGGCTATATCGGCCGGGGTCAGAGGCATATTCCAGGCCATTGTTGTCTTCGTTCTGGCCCTAATCATCAATGTTCAGCTAAGTCTGAATCCGCTAGATCTCATCGGAGTTGCCTTGGTCATAGTGATTGCCGGGATGTGCTTCTCGTGTTTGTCCATGTGCTTGGCTCCAATATTCAAGAGTCGAGAGAAGATGATGGGAATAGGCCAAGCGATAACCATGCCTCTTTTCTTCACCAGCAGTGCAATCTATCCAATTAACCAGATGCCCGGTTGGCTCCAGATAATATCGGCGTACAATCCTCTGAGCTATATCACAGATGCGATGAGAGCTCTGTTACTTCCGGGATATGTTTCGAATATCCCTCTTGACTTGGGCGCTGGTCTTCTCGCCACAGCGATATTCGCTACAATAGCAACCATCCTCTTCAGACGAATCCTCGAATGAATCAGGTGTTGAACAGCTTCCGCAGCCTATCCTCAGAAGACTGATAAGTGCCCAATGCGCAATGAAGTAATGGGGCACAGCGTGGAGAAGGATATAGTCATCTGTCCGTTTTGTGGGAGCCCTTTGAATAATGCGCCGACAGCAGATGCGGTCAGGACGAAATGCGAACACTGTGGGAACCTTGTCACCGTTCCCTTTCAGACTACTAGCAGACAGTCCCCAGTACATCATGATGTTCCGGCATTGGTGGTTTGCCGCGATTGTGGTCAATCTTATTCCATCAAATGTATCCACGAATTCAGATATGTTGGACAAAGCAAGTATCTCTGTCCTACTTGCTTGAGGCGAACAACACATCGGGTCCGGAGTAGACAAGACTGCGGCATTGTGATGTTTGCCGTCCCCGTTGCCGTCTTTCTGTACTTTGCAGTACGGAGTGGAGGACAGTATCCAGAGATCTATGTCGCTCTTCTGCTTTCAGTAGTAGTCTTCCTCGGGATGATTGCGTTAAGGTTGGCGCGGATAGACGCGCCGTCTCTCGGGGACAGGCTGAAAGGCTTGCCCTGACACTGCGTCACACCTATCCTACCAGTACCAGGATGTCTGTGGATGTGTGAAGATACGCATGAGAGAGAGTATCATTTGAGAGACTCGCGTGCGGTAACATGATTGGGACCAATTTCGTCGTAAGCCTTTTCCCACTCCGCTTGTTCACTAGGCAGGAAAGGCAATGACTGTGTTCTCTTTGGCGCTGGAAAGCGGCAATACAGGTCTCTGGTACGGTCGGTTCATTGAGCTTCCGGGTACCCACGCTAGGTCTCAGGACAGGCAGTCCCTGCTAGAGGTTCTCCGCGAAGAGCTTTTGTACCATGATTCGTGGCTCAGGAAGCACGGCGAACAGTCTCGAATCCGAGAAGCTTTCAGTATGAACGTGGCAGAGGAGATTCATGATGTTGTGAATCTAGGCGAATCAGGTGGAGAAGTCGCCACGTTCGAGTTTGATCGTAGGACCGTAACAACTCGGATGTTGGACCACTTCATACGTCTCATGGGGCACAACAGGCAGGACTTACTTGGCCTCGTAAGTGATCTGACGCCTCAGCAAATGAGCAATATTCCCGAAGGAAAGAAGCGGGACATCACTGGTATTCTGCAACACGTGTGCAACGCCGAAGAGTTCTATTTGTCGAGACTCGGAGCAGAAACAGATCAGAAGTATGAGAAGTACGAGGGCACGTCGGAGTCTGAAGTTGACAAGCTGCCGGTCTTTCAGCGGCTTGAGGTTGTAAGAAGAGCTTGTGTCATGTGTCTAAGAGACGTTGTCCCGAAGAAGGGAGCCACGATGTTTACGAGAGCAGAGTATACAAACAATCCAAGCGAGCAGTGGACAGCGTACAAGGTAATGAGAAGATACTTGGAGCATGAGCGCGAGCATTACTATAACATCCGTGAGTATCTTGGGTTGCCCGCCAGAGAAGGCATCAAGTCAAGCTAGAGAGTGTCTCGGAAAACAGAAAGGGGCTGGGTCAATCTCGGTGGATTAGCCTGTCGAAGTCCACAAATCTGATAAGATGTTTATTACTCATCTCATTAGCGGGGTCAGTGTAGAGAGAGAAGCTTTCGTCTGCCCTTTCCGCGGTGCTCCTCACGGCTATGAACTGGAGCCCGGTACGATTCAGGCTAGGTGCAGATACTGTGGTAGCACGATTCTTGTTCCATCAGAACTGGGTGGTCTCTATCAGCAATGTCCTAACCATCCCGGGGTACCATCAATAGGGTTGTGCAATCGATGTGGTAAGGCCTTCTGCGAGCAGTGTCTTTACGTCGTCCGGTGGGAAGACGACAGCTTGGGCCAATCGAGAATGACCAGTCGATACTTCTGCCCTGCATGTATGGAACAATGGAAGTCCGCGCTGCTCTCCGATCTCATGTTCACTTTTCCGTGTGGCTTCGTCCTTACCGTCGTTGGGTTGGTGCTCCTGCTAATCGGTTTCGGTACAATGCAGTTCGCAATTGCAGTGCTAGGTGTCATTTCGATTCCTTTTGGCGCATTGTGCTGCGCCGGTCGGAATCGCATCAAGTCTCATCCTCTTCGGCTGCCACCCACGGTTCAGGAGAAACGAAGAGAGCTCAAAGAGATACTAGGGGTCACACGGACCGTGTGCCCACACTGCAAGGCCGCGTACCTCTATCGTTCAGATCAAATCAGACCTGACCGTACTGTGGTTTGCCAGAACTGCAATCAGACAATCCGGCTTGAACCGGCCTAGTGCCAGTCTTGAGTATATAGGCCACGGGTCGCTTGCCAGCATCATTTGAGCGATTGAATGTGCTCCCTCAGTACATCTTCAGAGTTGTCCGCTCTTACGAAGATTGGAACACTATCCAATCCAGTGGCTATGTAGCTCGAGAGCAGCCATGAGCCCGGTGGGAACTCGAGAGTTTTATCCAAGATACTCAAGTCTATCTGGAACGAGCTGCTAACGACCGTGCGGTCATAAGGTCTCGGCAGCGTTCCGACAAAGAATGTATGAAGCTGCTGCATTATGTTTGTGTTTACATAGGCTATCCTTTGCGTCGCGATGGCTCCACCCAGACCATACTTGCGCCCCTGCCGTAGCAATGTCTCAACCGCTCGACTGCAATTGATTGTCAGCCCTGTTGCGTTTGAAGGGATGAACTCCTGGGCTTCGTCAAAGACGAATAGAATCTGGGGCTTTATCTCGAAGCTGCGCTTTCTATACCTCAGAGCTGACCCAGTCAATCGGATGACCAAGTCTCTGAGTGTATCTGGGTCGGCAATAGACAGACAGACCACTCTCTCTTTCCCACGAATGAGGTTAGTGATTTCTTTAGCGGTCATACCTTTCTTGGGTGCATCACGGGCGCGGCGAAGGGCATCTTTCAGCTTACCTCTGGTTTTTGACCACGCATGAAGGTTTGCCTTCTCACTAACTGAGAACTCCGTGATTGCAGCCTCTGCCGCTTCTTGATACGCGTCTATGAACTTCTCGTCAACTTCGTCTCCATCCTTCTTGCTCCACGACTCCATCCAGCCTTGTACCATGGCTGCAACTTGGTCGATAGCTTGGACGTAGGTTGGCTTACCAGCACTATCTGACCTGAGGTCCTGTATCTCATCCATGATGTCTGCGTAAGTTGGCACTTGGGCAAGAGGGAGATTGTAGAACGAGACGCGTCCTTTATCGAATATCGCCTTCAGTGCATCATTCGCTTTCGGGTCTTCCTCGAAATCGCGAGGCTTCACTATTGTTCGGGCGAAATCATCGGCCGTCGTTGCTTCGTCTTCCAATATGATTCTGGAAGGAATACTGGGGTCCGCGAAAACATCACAGAGGAGAAATGGATACTCGCAGCTGACATCGAATATGACCAGCTTCGTGTCCTTCTGATGATAGAGTATCCTGCGGAAAAGGTTCGCCAATAGGTTGCTCTTTCCTCCTCCAGTGAACGAGAAAACGCCAAAGTGGTATCGAACCAGTTTCGTCAGGTCTACATAGATGGGTATCTCCTTTCCCGATTCCATGAACATCCTTAGGAGACCAATCCTCGGGTCCTTCCTGGGATCGGCTGTGCTAGCTTTCTTCCTGAACCCAAGTGCATCCTTCACCTTTCCGTTGTAGATCAGGTCTACGGTTTCCATATTGATTACGTGAACCTTGCCCCCAACCAGTGGGTATGAGAATCCCTTCTTGAATTCAATCTTGTCTGATGAATCGACGATCATATCGTAGTTGATGGGTATTGCATCGAGGTGAATCATCATTGTGGCTTGGTCATCAGTATCCCAGTCTGGAAGAGCCTGTTCAATCACTTCCATCTGAAGTGGGAAGTAGTGACTGTCGCTAACACCCCCCAATCCATAATGAAGCGGCCATATCTTTGCGACGACCATGACTGTATATCTCTCGAGATCCTTCTGGAGCGACAGTTTTGACTGGCCTCGGAAGTTCTTGACAGCGAGCATCATTCCTTCCTCGAGCTGCGCCATGAGTTCCTTGTTGTAACGAACCTTCACCCTACAGTCATACCGTGCCGCTGAGCCCGCCCATTCCGAAGTGTAGTTGGCCGCGACAGGAATTACTCGGGCCAGAACTCCGTCGAAGGTTCCATCGAAGTCCGTGAAGAGTTCATCCATACTTTCTTGTTTGCTCAACTTCCGACCTCCTTTCTCTGAAGGTGCTGAGATAGAACAGGAATTCCCTCAGCTGAGGCCTGTTCGTTAACCAAGACCCTGTGCTTTCTACCATAGACGAGAACTGTGTGTAATGAAACTTCGCAATCTTGTCGGCTATGTACAGCGGTCTCAGGTGACCAAAGAGCTCGGGGATGCTCGTGCCGGTCATCTTTGTGAATAAGGCGATGATGAATGACTGAACTGCGTTCTCCTTCCCCAGATAGAGAACAACATCAACGGGCTCAGGTTCGTCTGGCTTGTCCATATAGTCGTGCAGTAGAGTGAGAACCTGATCTTCGTTCGTATCAAAGTCCGGGTAGACGAGCCTGTCGTAGAGAAGCACGTTGCTTCGAAGCTTCGGATCAGACTTTGCCTCCGATAGCTGGAAATACGCTTTGGCAAAGGTCTTGTTGAGAGATATCTGATTGCGTCGGGCTCCGGAGACCAACCCCTTTGCTCCGCCAAAGTGCGGGACTGTGGTCTTGAAGGCGGTATCATATTCGCATGTCGCCCAAGGGACCTTCAGCTTCTCGCGTTCTTGAAGAGAGACCCACTGCAGAATCATCCTATCAGTGTCGGGGATGTTCTCACTGTTGGCGAAGTTGCCCTTGAAATGCCCCGTATAGTTCAGGACGGGAAGGAGTTGCCGCTTCAAGTCTCTTGCCGAGGAGTCCTTGGCTACTCCTATCAGGAGGGACCTGTTCTTCCAGCACTTCTCGGAAATCAGATGAAGACAACACAGCCCTAGAAATGCGAGGTCTGTTGTAGTCAACCACTTGCTGCCGATCTTGAAACGGTCTTCAAACGTAACTGATGAATCCTCACTAAACATTCTTTCACATACGTCATTCACGAGACGCTCAGTGCGTTTCCCTAGGTCTCTCACACCCGGTTTCAAGACGAAATGGTCATGTTCTCTAACTAGGATTCCCTGGGCCGACCTCTTTCCTCCGATGCCGGTCTCTAAGGCATGGTCCAGACGAGCCTTAGACGATTCAGTTGTGAGCCCCAAGCGGTCAGTGAGTTGGTCTCGTGTGAGACCTGATCCCTTCTCCGACAGCAGTTCGGTGACCACTCTGGGTAACAAGTACTCCCCTCTCGCAGGGGGTGTTCCTAGCGAGGCATTGCCGAATACTTGGCGTGCGTAGACCCAGTCCGTGGGCGTGTATGGTCTGCCGTCAACCTTCGCACCAATGAGACCGCATTGTGTTTCAAGATCGTTTCTGGAATCCGATGTCTCGAAGTAGAACGATGACAGCTCTGACGAGCATATCCTGTCCAGGAATAGTATATCGACGGGCTTCTCTGACGCGACGAGCTTGTAGCCCAGATAGAATTCTGCAAGGCTCATCATGTAGTCCGCGAAGGCAGAATTGTCTATTACCCAGGAATCACTTAGCGTAATAGAATCATCCACTGACCCATCTTCATCTGTAACGAGTAGTGTTCGGTCAATACTCAATACATCGTTAATGTACACGGGCAGAACACTGGACACCCCGAGTCCGGTCTCCAGACAAGAGTCATCGCATTCAATGTTCATGGCTCCCGAAGGATTGACATGAGCAGTGCCGTGAGCTGAATAGGCTCCAGCGAAGAACACGATGAGATCGAAGACGGGGTACTTGCAGACGGTACCGTCTACACCTGCAAACGTAAGCTCTCTTTTGCCAAAGAACTCGTCAACAAATGCGACACTGACCGCATCTGCAGGGTAGGACTCAATCATGTGTGAAAGAAACGCATCGTAAGAGCCCTGGAGAGAATCAAACCTTTGCTTGTAGTCGCTTACCTGTTTCTGAGCTCCCCCAAGAAGCAGGTCACCTGTGTGTCTTATCCTGCGGCTAATGGGGGACCCCTTTTCTGTCACTACTTCTCGCCGCCACCTATGGCATACTCTCAGTGTAGGTCTTCCACTTAATAAGTAACTCACTCGCCGCTCGTGCCATCGGTTGGAGCGTCGGAATTACCGTTACTTTCCTTTACCCCGGCGCCCATCCACCTCAACGATATCGCTGTAAACAAGATTGAGACAAATCCCAGAACAGATGCGATTGTCCAAAGAGATCGAATAGTTCCTGTGATCGTCCAAATCATTGCTCCGGCGGGAGCCGCGAATACGGTAGTCGAACTCATCATTAGCTGCCATGTACCAAGTGCTCTTCCTTTCATTTCTGGACGTACGCCCCTGACAACGAGCGTCCTTTCTGCACCAATCCACATGACGACCGGCACCGCCCAGAGTGCGTTCAGCAATACCATCATCATAATCCCTGAACCGATGCTGAAGGCTCCCACGATAAGCGAATTCCCGATGAGCGCGAGCACAAGGCAGAGCCTCGTACTGCGCGCGGTCAGGCCGCTGATGGTATATGATGCTACAGCTGTCGACAGCGAGCAGACACTCCAAGTGTACCCGAAGGTGACCTCATCTACTCCCCACTCATCAACACAGAGAGGTCCCAAGTATGATATCGCCAATCCCCAAACTGCATAGTAGGCTAGCATCCCGACTGCGAATTTCCAGAATTGAGCTCCAAGGCTTCTCGGAGAAGCGAGGACTTTGGCCCTTGCTTTGCTTTGATTCTGCGAACTGAGAGTCTCCCGCACGGCGAGCAGCGTAGCCCCGAGAGCGATAATCGCCGCCACTGAACCAAGGAAGAAAAGAAACTGTGCATTGTACCCTTGCTTTAGCAGCGTTGCCGCTATGATTGGGCAGATTCCATCAACAAAGTATGCTGGCATCACGACCATCATGAACTTGCGCGGAGCATCGGACTGACCTGCTGCAGCTATTTCGTCAGCGGGCATAGCTCTGGAAATGATCAGAATGAAGCTCCATCCAAAAAGAGTCAAGGCGTATGAGAAAGCAATGAGCGGCCATGTGGGTATCTGGGAAAGCAGTGTCAGACCGACGAACATCGGTACCAATGAGAAAGCCATTGTGAACCTTCTGCCAATCACATCTGCGATGAACCCTGATGCCGGATACCCAATTAGGGCCGCGACAGTTCCAAGAGAGTATATGAGCCCCATCTGCCAAGGTTCCAAGAGCAGCGAATTCCTAAGAAAAATGGCAAACTGCCAACTCCACAGACTGATAGCAAATTGAGCGATACCGGTAACGATCGCCAAGCGCCAGAGTCTTCTGCTAAGGCCAAGGAATGATTTGCCCGAAGACAATGCAAAACCCTCCCTTGAGTTGGATGCGGGCGGTGGAATGCTTGGCATATGATCCGGCACTGCAATTCATCTCTGAGCCGACCATCGCCGAATCCATCAGCTTAAGACGTTGTTTATGACGCTCGTCTTGCCACAGAATGGTTAAAGTGCGCCATTTGGCTCGCCATCACTCACGGGATAGATTAGGAGAACGATATTGTGACGATAGCTCTGGAGGAAGACGACCTAAGACTCAACAGAGCAGTCACGTTTGAGTACTTGTACACAAACGGCCTCGGCGGCTATTCATCGTCCACAGTGGTCGGCCTCAATACAAGGGGGTACCATGGGCTCCTAGTTTCTTCTCTCAACCCACCCGTTGAAAGATGGCTTACTGTTGCCAGAGTCTACGAAGCAATCGGGACCTCTCAAGGTGAATGGAATCTTGGGACCGAGGAAAACGAAGAGGGCATGTCGCTTCGCGGGTATAGGTTCATGAAACGCTTCGAGCTTAACCCGTTACCTCAGATGTCATTTGCCACTGACTCGGTTACAATTGACAAGACTGTGTTCATGGCATACAGGAGGAACATAACCATAGTCAACTACGAGGTGAAGACAAACGAAGAAACTGTCTTCACCGTCGCGCCACTCCATACAAACAGGTACATCAATGAGAGACCTGCTCATCTGCCGTTCACGCCTGAGATTGAGCCCATGAGTGAACATGCCTATCTGGCCTTTGACGACAGACAAAACAGTCCGTGGGTTTTTGCTTTCTCTCCGGAAGCAGAATTCATGCCTTCTAAGATTAAGGCCACGCGTCCTCAAGTCTACCGAGAAGACAAATCAGAAGGAATTCCGTATGGGGAGGAACTCTTTGAGGCAGGAGTATTCCATACAGTTCTAAGAGCGGGGTCTCACTATCTTTCATTTCTATTTGCGGCAGGCAGCTCCAGAGCTGATCTCATGACCGGACTCGGGCCTTTGAAGAACGCTACAACAAAGGATTTTGCCAGACTAAGATTCGATGAACTCAAGCGGCGGAAAGTGCTCAATGATAGGGCATATTCGTTATCTGGAAAAGAACGTGATGAGGATATCGAATGGCTAGTATTCAACGCGGACTCATTCATTGTTGACCGGGCATCCACCAAGGCAAGGTCTGTTATTGCGGGATACCATAACCTAGTCGATATCGGTCTCGATGCCATGATCTCTCTGCCTGGCCTCACCGTTTCGATTGGCAGATTCCAAGACGCACGAGAGATACTCACAACTTACGCAAGATACTCTCGCTATGGTCTCATACCCAACGACTTCCCTGAGAGGGGAATCCAGCCCGCCTATTCCTCTGTTGATGCATCATTGTGGTTCATACTGGCTGTGAGAAGGTACTTGGAGGCTACCAATGATCTTGAGTTCCTGAGTGGGATAATCTGGGATACGATGGAATCTGTGATCTCGGCCTATAGAATGGGGACGAAGTTTGACGTACGCGAGGATCACGACGGGCTCATAGCCGCTGGAATTGAGGGCGTTGAGGTCTCATGGATGAATGAGCGGATAGAGAACTGGTGCGCAACACCGCGCATCGGGAAGTGCGTCGAGACCAACGCCCTGTGGTACAACGCATTGATGAGCATGGGCGACATGGCTGAGATGAAAGGGCTCGACCCATACGAGCACAGGGCGGTTGCTTCATGGATAAAGGAGGCGTATCTTCAGACATTCTGGAATGAGGATCTCAGATGTCTATACGATTTCGTGACCGATGAAGCGAATGATTCTTCGATTAGACCAAACCAGATATTCGCTATTTCGCTTAGGTATCCCCTACTTGAGGGAGACAAGGCAGAGTCTGTCTTGAAGATGGTAACTGATGAGCTCCTCACTCCCTTCGGTCTCAGGACCCTGAGTCCCAGAGACCAACGATTTGCGCGCGCCGTGACAGGTGGTCCCCGTAGTCGTGCTGGTGCTGTTCACCAAGGTGCAGTACACCCATGGCTTATCGGACCTTACATCTCTGCATACCTCGCCGTGAATGGTCGAACCCCGGAGAACCGCACTCACGCCGAGAAGGAGTTCTTTAGACCGGTTCTCCATGCGGTCCGGACGGGGTGCTTGGGAACAATCTCCGACATGTACGATGGCTCGAAGCCCTATCGCGACAGGGGCTGCACTTCTCGGGCTAGGAGCGTAGCAGAGCTTCTCAGGGTGTACTTTGACGAGCTTTGAACGAGCGAAGACGAATCGAGGGACTTCACGGGTGAGCAAAGTAAGCGACATGATTCACAGGGTGAATGTTCCCACGCCCTTTCCTGTGGGAGATGTCAACTGCTACTTGATTGACGGAGATCCGCTGACTCTCATCGATGTCGGTCCCAAGACGGATCAGGCCCTACAGACACTGGCAGAGGGCATCAGCCAAGCAGGCTACAAGCTAAGTGACGTTAGGCAGATTATCCTCACTCATGGTCACGTTGACCACATGGGGCTTGCGGCGCATATCCTGAGAGTGTCAGAAGGGCTTGTCAAAAATGAAGTGCCAGTACTGATTCATTCTGAGGACCTCGTTCGCGTTTCGGACTTCGTTGGATTCACCGAGCGACGCACGGAATCGTACGTAAAGATCATGAAGTACTCGGGCGTGCCATCAACTGAGATGCCCGGGATTTCAGCGAGAATATTGTCAAGGTATTTCATAGGATTGGGCGACTCAGTACCATGTGCTCGAGGTCTGCAGGACGGCGATGTTGTCCATACTGGGATTGGAAACCTTCGAGTCCTCTGGGTTCCCGGGCACTCTCAGGGAAGCATATGCATGGTGTCAGAAAAAGACAGACTTGTTTTCTCCGGAGACCACGTCCTGCCCGGCATTAGTTCAAATCCAAGCTTGGATTTCGATATTACGAGTGAGATACCCATGGTGACACACATGAGGTCACTCGAACGAATGAGATCTCTGAAGGGCTTTCTGGTGTTACCCGGACACCGCGAACAGATAACAGACCTCGTTCATCGTCTGAACGAACTAGCGGCAGAGTATGACAGGAAGCTTAACGAGGCGGAGCAGCTGCTTGAGTCGAGTCCGAAGAGCGTCTATGAGATTTCGAGAGTCATCTACGGTCAATACGATACTCAAAACATGATTCTGGCTCTTGCGGAATGTCACGACTTGTTAAGGATCCTAGAACGACGAGGTCTCGCTGTCCTGCAAACGGACTCAGGCATTGTTCGTGCCAAGCAACCCTGAAATTGATACTTCAACGGTCCGAAGAAACGACACAAGGTTATAAGAATCCAAACCAGATGTGGCACCGCAGTTTATCGGTTCTCTTTCGTCAGGGGCAAGCCACCCTGCCCATGACCTACGTAATAAGTGAGCCGATGTACGTTCGTCACCCGGTCAGGAAGCTTTGTGCAGCGGGGTGGGAAAAGTGCGAGGCCAATTCTCGCACAGATAGTGATTGGGAGACGGCTGCATTCAGGGCTCGAAGTGAGTGAACAAGATGAAACGAGCGATGAGTTTGATTCTGATAGCAATGCTAGCAGCCACCATCGGTGCTACCACAGCCTTCGTCGGTGCTCAGGGCGACAGCAGTCCAGTCGTACATGTCGGTTGGAAAGTCAGCAACGAAACAGAAGACATATCGCATGAGTATCAAGAATCGCTGTGGGTCTTCGGCCCTCAGCCGTACGTCTGGATTGGTTATGCTAACAGCACTTGGGACTACAACGGGACTAATATAGCCAACAAACAATACAGGGTCAATGCCGGCGATCGGCTGCTGATCAACATAACAATCCCGAAGAACTTCCTTCCATTCGGGGCGATTCTAGATGTCGTCAGTTTCTGGGGTGAGACTTTCGCTGTCAATAAGGCAGTGTTCGGTCTTCAGTTCAATGCGACCTCTGCGACCTGGAATAGCGTAAGCTTTCACTATAAGGAAGGCAGTGAGAAGCCGCCGGAATCCGGGTTCTTGGTTCTAGATGCGGCTAACTCCATATTCGAGAATGCTTCCATGCTGTATACTGTCGTGTTTGCAGTAACGTTTGCTCAGGCGCCAGTTCCCGAAGTCTTTTGGACCGGCATGCAGGTCATTGACACAGACGGCAAACCTGTGTCTCCTTCATGGCTGGCGAGAGCACAGGCTGGCGAATTCGGGAGTCCTCCTCTCTGTTTGGGAAGAGAGGTTCCGGTTAGCGAGTTCGCAGTTCCAAGGTATTATTACGCCGAAGCAGTCAACGACTACGGCAGCATCATTCACTATGTTGACTATGGAACCAACTTCACTCTCAGGATGATATCGAGTGTTCCGTTTGGCAATGTTACGATTCCCTTCTGCAGTCTTTCTGTCGCTAAGGAATACATGCTCAACTACAACTGGAGCATGCCGAGAGATTTGTACAGATACTCGACGGATCCCGCAGACTGGGTTAATGTTACCGGGATGCCCTTGATGCTGTTCTTTAGCCACAATGCCACTGGAACATACGCGCTTTCTGGCTACCTGTACGACATTACTTGGGAATGGTTGTCGGACTTTGCTGTGTACTCTGTGAAGTTCGACATCAAACTGAACAGCACAATTGACATGTCTCTGTTCTACCACACTCTATACGCAGGCGAAAGCCTTGGTGGTTCCGAACTCACGTGGCGAGGTCACTTTGAAACTGCCGTCGACATGAACATGGATGAATACGACGTCAGTGGGACGATTTCACCCGACCCCAGCTTCTGGCGAGTTCGTGACTTCAAGGGTCGTATTCTTGATCCCCGTCAGGAGATTACATCTAAGAACACAGTAAGGCTTGCCTTTAGGTCGGCTTTCATTGAGGCATACGTCCGGGACCTGACAGGAAGGATAGTGAACAGGGCAATGCCCGGCCAGATGCTCAACGTTACTCTTGACATCCATTCTCCACCTGGAAAAGTGAATGGCTCGTACTACCTGCCAGTAAACAAAACCAACGTACCTGTTGATACTCCCAATGGTACAACCTACATTGACATCGATGGCATCCTCATCAACAGGTTGCGACAGAATGTTACCGTCGTCTTGGAGGGCGGTGGCATCGAAAGCAACGAGACTCACGTAGTCAGGTACAGCATAGTGCATTACATAGTAATTGATTTCATGCATGGTACTATCTTAGGTGTGTCCGCTGTCTTCTGGCATATGAGCCACCGAGACACGGGCGCCTACATTGCTGAAGGCAATTTGACTTCATATACGATGTTGGCAACATCCGTCTGGCATCTATCAGTTGGTGAAGGCATCTCCAACCTATGGTTTACAGCGATGTTCACAGGCGAAGCACCTCCAATCATGATCACCGGGGCTCTCATTACTTCTGGCATATTCGAGACCTACTCGATGAATGCTTCTGTTCACAACATGAACACCTACGTCTTGGTGCCCATAGGGAATGAAAGCCTAAGAGAAACATACTCGGACAATGTTGTTTGGAGCCCAAGACGCCTTCTTATCGGTAATGCGTTTGCCTACGAGCAGCAGACTTGGGCCGTGACTGAGAACGGAGCAATAGATCTTGACGGTAATCTATTCACTACAGAAGACCAGTACTTCGTCCTGAGAACAGGGACATGGAAGGACTGGGGCAACATAACCAGAGAAGGCATGGAAGTTGGACTTGTCTTTGACCCCTCGCCTGGGAATCTGGGTGACGAATTCGTTTCCTACACCTGGATGGGAGTTGTCAAGATGATGATTAACTTCGAGGCGAGTGAAGCCTTCATTTGGCAGCATGCCAACGGGACGGGCGTCGGCCTAGATGAGATGAACAAAATCCGAGAAACGATGTGGGCTGTTCAGGGAGAAGTCTCTGCGCCGGGTTACGAGTGGGTCGCTTGGATGAGCGTCAACCGTTCAGTTGACCTAAGCGGGATTCCTGCTTTGAAATCCGGCTCATGGTCCAATACATGGTTCGCGTGGGGAACGGCACAGGCATTCCAGGTTTCAACGTCAGCGGCTGTCAAGCAGTGGGCTGCATTCAGAGCTGAGTATGCAGGGCTGCTGCTGTTCCGAGACCTGCCTAGTAATGGCACCGTGGGAGCGCCCGACTTCCGAATTGTTGATGGGCAAGTAGTGACCGACGAGGTTACGCACTTCGTTCTGATTGACTCTGTGGGCGAAGTCGAATTGAGAAGACCTCTAGGTGCCACAAGTAATAACGGGTCTGCCATTGTTCTGCCCTCAACTGTTGTCGAGTTTGGCATCACTATACGCGACGTGAATGTCACAATCTATCCACTCAGGGTGGAGAACTCCAACGGAGTAAGGGGTGCTTGGCAAATCAGGCAATCCTATGAAGGCGTGGTCGGACTCAACTCAACCAACTTTGATTACTGGATAACGCCTGCGTATGTCAATGAGATGTCTTTCAATGTCTCATTCCACGTCGACATGGTGAACTATAACCCAAGCGACCACCTGAAGTGGAACCATGCTGTCGTCTTCAAGATCGACCAGGTCATAGGCAACTGGACACTCTATGACTTCGACAATAGCGTCGTCGTAGGCCGCAGTCTTGCGGTCAACTTCTTCGGCGTTCTTGGGACTGCCACAAGGAGTCAGTACAGCGCTGGAGAGAAGCAAATCACTGATACCAATGGAGCAAGCATCAATGCCTCTTACTACGAGTTCAGAGCTGCAAATAACCCATTTGCCAATGTCACAATGGGCGGTCTACCATACAAATGGGGCGGCGATGGTTACGTAACCACCTATACATCGGCTTCGTCTACTGCTCCAGTCGGTGCCTTCAGTGCGATGTACGAATCTGCAGCTGGAGATACAGTGACCAACTGGAAGGTTGAAGCTTCCATGCTCTTCATGACAGCTGGTTACAAGAACTGGGGCGGATACGAAGTGCGATGCGACCCTGTGTTCATATCATACACGACTGCTCACCCAGTAGGATCAACAACGACAACCGCAACAACCACTGTCAGTGAAACAACCACGACATCTACGACTTTACCAACGACCCTCAATGAATTCGTCTTCTATGTCGTCGTTGCTGGTGCAATTGCGGCCATCGTGATTGTTGTAGTCCTGCTTAGAAAGCGGTAGTCAACGACCGGCATTTTCCGGTGCCCCTCAACATGCATGAGTCAAGACCTTGCCATGACGCGGGTATTGTGCCATGGCAAGGGAACTTCTTTTCAATTCAAGATGCGAATCAAACGCCAAGCGCCCGAAGAATGTCCTTCGGCAGTCTATCCTTGACGCTTACTGGTTCTGTAAGGTAGCTGTCATCAGGCGGCATCACCAAACTCCAGCCACGATTGGCGTACTCATATGCCGCACATGACGCGTATCCCAAGTACAGCCAGTCCTCAAGCTGAGGCGGCCCGCCTCTTACAAGGGACAGGAACAGTGCGCCTACAATCGGATGGCTGACCACGGCGATAGATCCTCCTGTGCTCTTTTCGGCGATGCCGTTCATGCAGTCGCCAAACCTGCGCTTGGCCGTATTGAAAGACTCACCGCCAGGAGGAGCATGATTGGTGTCGTTCCACATTGCTGGCAGACGATCCATCAGTTGTTTTGATGACGACCTGCTCTTGCCGAGTGTCACTTCAGACAGACAATCTTTGGTCTCTGCTTTGACTTGGAATTCCTTGGCTAGTATTGCTGCCGTCGCGCCAGCCTCCTTGAGAGGCGAGGTATACAACGTCTGAACGCCGGACGCCACTCTAGACCTCGCCAATTCGATGATTTGGTCGTGGCCTCTTTGCGACAATGTCTCGGGGTTCTCTGGAAGTGTCTCACCGTGAACTATCATGTATACGAGAGTCCTAGAGCCGTATACCCTCGAGATATCGCGTTCCTGTATGAGGTCAAACATCTCTGCACCCTGCAGGGTCCGTGTGCTGCGATAACATGTTAATATCCATCACGGATGGGCACTCGGGCCCGAATACAGACGGCGTTTGCACTATTAAAAAGACAGTACTTGTCGGGCCAGCAGTGTCTGACCCGTGAAGCTCGAGCAGGCGTGAATGATGGGAATTGTACAGAGCACGCGGCTCAGTACACTTCCCTCGGGCTCGAGGTTAGTCTGTCAGGTAGTTTCCCGCCTTCTCCTTCGACTTCAAGCTCGAACCCAACTCCTACTCGACCCCCGGTACGAATCAAAAAACCAGACTTCGTGATTCCGCGCGCCTGACGCTCGGCCGCTCTCCTGACGATCATACCGACGTTTGAGGGAACATTCATGGAGAGTTTCTTCTTTGCGTCATCGATAGTCAGGATAATCGATTCATTGCTCGTGTTCTTGGTCGTCTCGGCAAACTGACTTGTGGACTGGTTGAACTCAAGATGGACAGGCATGAGTCTTTTCAGCTCCGGTCGAATTCTGAACAATGAGAAGGGGGTTAACGTATTTATATGATATTGCGACAAGCCCGGTAGTTAATGGGTTTAAGTGGGGAGTAAATGTGCTGTGCCGCAATGTGGGCATACCACCGCCGATTCCGCGAGTCCTGGAAGCGGAAGGGGTGCCCCACAGTTTTGGCACTTGAGCTCCCTCAGTTGTCTCCTCTGTTTGGGTGTGGCGTCAAGTGAGACAGCAGATGTGACAAACCCAAATGACTTGCCTATTCGGTCGGCCGCTTGAGAAATCGCATTTCTCTGCGCATTGGTCAGAGCGCCGAGTCCGATTGATCTGAAGAGGCCATCAATGGCTTTCCCAATTACTCCGGTGACTCGAGACGCTTTCCAAGAAAGGACGTCCGCAATCTGCAATTCGATGAGTTCTGCGTCACCATGTCCCGGAACCTGGTACCCCAGTTTCCAGTCTATTCGACCGGGTCTTGCAGGAGAGAGAACCTGATGGCAACTTGGACATTCAAGTCGCCATTGTGTCTTGCTGAATAGTCCGTCCTTGAATCGCTTCTCTCCTATGTCGTACCAGCAGCGCTTGTGAGCAGTCTTTCCGCAGCTGGAGCACGTAAACAGGAAGTACTTGTCTGGTTTGGCTTTTGCAGAAGATCCTGTGTGCACTTCCAGATAGGCCAAGTCATCTTCCGTGTTGTTGAGGAGATACTTGCCGCATATGAAACATGTCTTGCCATCAAGGTCATTCATCTTGTCAGGGGTAACTCTCAATCCGCGATTCCTCGGAACGAAGAAGGGCAATCGCTGCCTAAAGTCCTTTGGATGGCGAGCGACAGACGGAAGCCACCCTTGAAGGAAAAACCGGGTAGCGACCTCCATCTGTCCTGACCTAGTCAGTTGTGACGGATTGGAACAACTTCGGCAGTGACCATCAACAGTAGTACATGTCGTCCATTGCCGAACGCGGCTGGCGCAACCGATATTACACCCAGCCGTGTGACAGAAACCTATCGGAGAGTATTGCCCAGTGGGACGATTCACTCTTAGAATCAGTGAAATTGATAGCAGGAGTTCAGGCCTCTCAGGGAGCAAGGCCTCGAATCTCTCGCGAGTAGCAAAAGCCGGCTTCAAAGTTCCAGAAGGATTCGTCGTGACAACTAGTGCATACGACCAGCTGCTGTCGGAGCAAGCACTCACTCAGGTCATCTCGGAATCGCTGGCCCAGATAGACTACAAGAGATCAGACTCCATAGATGCCTGTTCTGAGAAAATCAGAAGTTGCTTTGAAAAGGCTGCTCTATCTCGCGACCTCGCCGCTGAGGTACAGGCTTCCTATAGGCAGATGGGCGGAGGAAATGTCGCAGTTCGATCATCGGCCAGTGCAGAGGATCTACCGGAAGCATCGTTTGCAGGTCAGTACGACACCTATCTTAACGTTCAAGGAGTGAACAGCGTTCTCGAGCATATCAAACAGTGCTTTGCGTCCCTATGGTCTTCTAGGGCTATCGCCTACCGGCATAGGAATAACATTCCTCACGAGAAGGTAAGAATAGCTGTCATTGTGCAATCGATGATTGAACCCCGAAGTGCGGGAGTCCTATTTACAAAGAACCCGACACCATCCACCGGGTGTGATATGGTCATTGAATCGAGCTTCGGCCTTGGAGAGTCGGTTGTCTCCGGTGCAGTCAACCCGGACAGATACTTGATAGCCAAACAGACCACTGACGGAAAGAAAGAATATCGAATCGTAGGGAAAGAGGTGGGAGCAAAGGCAGTCTCGGCCGGGTCTCAAGTACTAAGTCAAAACGCTTCCATCACAGATTCTGAAGCTGCTCACTTGGCCGAAGTTGGTTCTTCGGTCGAGAGTCTGTTTCACAGGCCACAAGATGTAGAATGGGCAATTGACAAGTCAGACGAGCTATACGTACTTCAAACCAGACCGATTACCGCGCAAAAGGTGACGAGGAAAGAAACACATGAGGACATTGTCTGGTCAAGGGGTTATTCGGACGATTATTGGAACGATAATGTAAGCCCCCTGTTCTTTGACCTTCTCGGCGACCAGCTAACCTACGTCGTCAATGTAGAACTGAATC
The DNA here is from genome assembly GCA_003345555.1 of Candidatus Thorarchaeota archaeon. Lineage (GTDB taxonomy): Archaea > Asgardarchaeota > Thorarchaeia > Thorarchaeales > Thorarchaeaceae > OWC5. Next base: position 34,308 of record PRDJ01000036.1, on the reverse strand, counting down.
AGATCATGGGCTACAAAAAGATGGATCCAAGACTGCTCAAGCTATTCAAGGCACATGTTTACTTCAATCTCGATGTGCTTAGAAACAAGGTCGTTTATGAGATACCTCCTTTCCTGCGGTCCGAGGATGTTCTCAACTACTTCCCCGAAGGTGCCGGACCGTATGGTAAACTCACAATGAAGTCCCTTCCATTCAAGCTGAAAAATCGAATACTGGCCGAGGTACGCGTGACTCTGCTCGATGGAAATGGTAGCATGACCAAGACCGCCAATGTGTACAAGAAATGGACGCATGATGAGTTCGATGCGTTCTGCAAGGCGTTCGATCAACGCATGGCAGCACTTGACAAGGACGGTGGCGCAGAGTCGCTGATGGAACTAGCGAAAGAACTCGACAAGACAATGATGAGTCACTTCAGGCTTGTTCGCTACGGAATTCCTGTACACAATATCGGAATGAATCTTGCATCAAGCTATCTCCTCCGCAGGTTTCTCGGTGAGGAGTTTGGGAAGAAATGCTTCCCTCCGTTGATATCAGGGCTCGAGCACAAGACAACTGAAACAAACAGGCGAATCAGTGAACTTGCAGAACTCGCAGTTTCCCTGCCTCTTGTCAAGAAGGTCATAGCGGAGAGACCTTCAGAACAGATAATGGCCACGCTTGGGCCAATGAGCGGAGGCGAGCCGAAGAAGTTCCTTGAGGAATTCAACAGGTTCCTTGACGACTTCGGCGATCGAGGATTCACGCGAGAACCATACTACCCGCGTTGGAATGAGTCTCCTGAGCGCGTTCTTGACGTTCTCAAATCACTTGTCACGCAAGGAATCAGGGACATGACTGCCACTGAAGCGAGAACACTTCGACTAAGACAACGAGTCGAAAAAGAAGTGGAGCGGAGAATGCGTCGCCAGAGAAACGGGGGCATAAAATGGATGCTGTTCTCAGCTATACTGTCCTTTGCCAGAACTTACATTGTGTTTCGCGAAGACCAACGATTCAACCTCGACCGCTGGATAACTCGCAACCGGAGGGTGTACCTTGCCATAGGACGGCGGCTTGTGGCACAGGGCGCGCTGAAGGATCCCTTTCACGTATTCTTCTTACATCGCAAGGAAATCAAGCAGCTGATATATAGTAGCCCTGACACAACGACCAAAGAGACCTTCTCACGACTGGCCGAACAAAGATTCAGAGACTTCAGCCAGAATGAAGACGTTGTGCCGCCGAAGTTCATGTGTGGCAACCGGGAATACGATGATGCACTTCCGGAGCCTAGTTCAGTCCTACAAGGAATCGCAGCAAGCCAAGGTCAAGCCACGGGACCGGTACGGGTTCTCTATTCAATTCAGGAAATACCCAAAGTCAAATCTGAGGAGATACTCGTCGTTCCTCGAACAGATCCGGGTTGGACCCCGGTATTCTCTTCGATACGAGCACTAATCACGGAGACAGGCGGCATACTTTCTCACGGTGCTGTCGTGTCAAGAGAATACGGAATCCCCGCTGTCACGAACGTCAGGGATGCATGCCGCACTCTGAAGACCGGTCAAATAGTCACAGTAGACGGAAGCTTGGGCCAAGTATTGCTGCGCGAACAGGGGTAAAACAAGATGGAACCGATTACCCATCCTCCTGCCTCCAAAAATCCCGAATGGAATGAAAGCTACTATTTCGTCTTCTATGATAAAGCCAACAGAATCGGAGGAATGAGTCGAGTCGGATTCAAGCCGAACAAGCCAGAAGGTATGACTTTCTTCTTCTTGTTTCTTCCAGACGGGTCGGCGGCAGGCTATCACGCAACAGACCGCTGTGAGAACTATCCATCACGACTTCGAGTCGAGCAGATGTCTCATATCAGTGTAGGTGATGGAACATGGAAATACGTCTTCGACGGATCGATGGTCGTAGTCAAAGACCCGGAGAAGCTTCCTGAGGCGCGTGAGAAACCTGACCTGATATCTGACCTGCTAGAGGTCAAGATGGATGTCGGCTTTCGTCCTATACATCAAGAGTATGAGTATAGCGAACATATGACCGCTGAGGCTCTTGAGCTTGGCAAGAAGTCCGGAGACAAGCACTGGGAGCAAATCGCCAAGGTAAACGGTCTGATCAGACTCGGAGACGCTGAGCTACATCTTAAGAACGTGATTGGTCAAAGAGACCACACGCACGGGATACGTGACTGGACTGGTGTAGGCAACTGGTTCTATTTTGTGATATGGTTCAACGACAGGCTTGCAGTGAACCCCGCGGCAATCATGACCGATGACGGTCGTCTCGGCGCAGGAGGCTTCTTGTTCCAGAATGGAAAGAATATCCCGCTTCGGGAGATACGCCTAGTGAAGCACGAGCTAAGAAAGGATGCCCTTCTTCCAGCCGGAACAGAACTCGAACTCATCGATGCAAGAGGCAAGAAGCACAGACTTGTGGCAAGGCCTGGGTCGATGATACCTCTCCCCTTTCTGGATGAAAAGGGCACAAAATCAATACTCGTTCAGTCTTTTGGTCAGTTTGAGCTGGACGGTACAACTGGCGGATACGGTTCCTATGAGACTCTGAAAAGGACCGTTGTTAAGTAGAAGGCAATACGCCCTAGTATCTCTGGCAAGGACACCTCCTGCACGAATGCCTGCTCAAGGCAAAAGCTTTTGAATGCCCCGCATGTTACTGAATGGTCAACGCTAACAGTAGGTGTCAACAGTGTTCGAATGCTGCAATCTGAAGCTCTCCGAGCTAAAGCATAAGTCTGTATACGGTTCAGATGGCAAGAAGATCGGTAGGGTTACCGACTTCATATTCCGATTTACTGAGAACAAGATAGCATTGAAGTCTGTGGTTCTCGGCGGCAGCCGCGTGGAAGAGTTGTTGGAAGATGTCCACGTCATTCGAGACAAGGACCCTGTATTTCAACTCGGCTGTATCGACAAAGTCACGGATCATGTGTATCTGAAGACCAACTGTAACTCACTACAGACGACACTGGACACTGGGACTATAACACCAGAGGACATGAAGCTCACCAAACTTGCCAAGCTCCGGGTCTTGGATTCGGATGGCCTAAACATAGGTAACGTGATCGACATCTGGTTTGACACAGCCAATAAGATCTGGCTTGTATTAGGTGGCGGCTTCGTCGAAGAAACCCTTGAGAGAATAGGGACGCGGCCGAATATCGACTTCCTCGTTCCGGACGAGTTCATCAAGAGCATCACGCCAAAGGAAATCAAGCTGAAATGGAGCAAGTTCCAGCTATCAGCCACGTGTGAGCGTGAGTACGAGAAGCTGAAGAGAGAGGTATCTTCGAGAGAGGAGGTCGGCGATTCTAGGGCTCCTCAGCTGAGGCTCACTGGAGCTCCTCCAAGAGGCTTTGTTTAGACCGCCTGAGGAATTGCCATCTGTCCAGAACGCGATTCGCCTCGATAACATAGGACCTAGAATGGTTCTTTTAGCCAAGGGCATTTCGTAGGGAACCAAGTATCCAGTAGCCGCAAATCATCCTCGGAATGAGCACTCAACCATCCGTACTCCCTCAGCTCACGCGTCGTCAGGGCGCCATAGCAGAGCGCAGTCAACCCTTCGATTGTCAATTCAGTCCTTGCTGCGGCATTACCAGCCTGTGAGACGGTCATCAGGCGACCATCGCACTCTAGCTGGAATGTCTGATTGTTCCAAGTACACTGCCGGTCTCTAACTCTGACTCCGAGGCGATCCTTTTGGCTGGCAGGCAAACCCCGGATGAAATCGACCACATCGATGATTCTGGCCATGGCAGTGCCCGTTGTCCTAATCAGCACCGCCTTGCGGTTGAAGCTGTCGATCCAAAGATAGGAGTCTTCATCAGACGGACTGACGGGGATACGGACACTTACTGTCTGGTCAGAATGCAGGTAGATGTAGTTGAACAATGCTGCCCGTGCCCTAGGGTTAAGCCAATAGCACTCGATGACCCTCATTGTACCAGGCTTCTCACTGGCATCGGGTGGGTCTCCATAGCCCTGTGCTTTGTACCACATTCCTGCTTCGGGTTCGCCAGTCGGGCCGTACACAATGGCTATCTCATCCTTGTTTCCAATCCCCAGTTCCGTCCAACGTGCCTCATCTCTGCGAACGGCTCCGTGAATTGACTCGACGGCTGCTGCATGCACTTTGCTGTACTGCTTGATGCCTGTGGAAAATGGCAATCTCTCCAAGCGATAGCCGCGAGGTAACGGCCACTGGGAGAACATAGACGGGTCAGCCTCAAGTCGACGGTTGGGGGGCAACGTCGCATAACCAAATTGGGCATAGAAAGAGTTCTTGAAGGGCCATAGCGTACTAATGACCAGACCTTCCTTCCGCATCGATTCCATGACTTGGGTGAATAGGTCTCTTATCTGCCCTTGCCGTCGGACCTCGGGAGCGCTGGCGACGTCCCCAATGCCCCCCATGCTCTTCCATGTTCCTCGAATGTTCTGCTCGAAGCGGTAAACCCGCAATGCAGCAGTAATCCGACCATCATCTTCAGCAACATAGGACCGCTCATATCCGAATTCTGCCCTTTTCCGCGATATCGCGGACTCACTTTCAGGTTCTCCGTAGGCATATCGAGACAACTCTGTTATCGCATCGATGTCGTCTGCTGTTGCTCGTCGTACGTTCAAACGTCGGAACCTCGGATGAGTGCGTGATTATCCGGCTCTAAAGCGTGACTATCGAAGCGAAACACCGGCTAGCGCGGCAGGGCTCGCTATTGTATGAAGGCACGTCTTGCTTCTATGCCAGTGCCACGCTTCGAATTGTACTGTCATTAGGGACCAAGAAACCTAAACCAAGTTGATGCGCAAGAAGACTTGGTTGCCCTGTGCTGTGGTAAGGGAGAGGCGGTCGTAGTGCGTGTAGTTCATGCGTGTTAAAAGGCCACTATCTTGGTTTCAGTCCTCTTCGTTCTTATGGGTGGCATACCTGTGCAGGCCCAAGCAAGTGCAGAACCGACATCTGCAGACTTTCCTATAGGCCTCCTGTTGGAATATGATGTCTTTGATTCGGCCTCTGGTACTAGTGCTGCCAGCTCACAGGTGAAGTACGAAGTATTAAGCTGGCTGAAAGAGCAGGAGATTGTAGAAATAGAATACTCAGATGACAATGTGCAGTACGTGAAGCTCCCAAGCTGGAGTATCGTGGACTCGAACGGTACAGAAGCGGGCGCATTCATGGATCCGTTATGGATGGACACTGCCACTTTGGGCGAGGGCCAAGGAAGAATCCCGCCAGCAAACCCAATGGCTCCTGTGTATGACACGGCAACTGCTGTGGTGAATGTTCCCGTGGGTACCTTCACGTGCTGGAGATGCCAGACTATCTGGACTCAGAGTGACTACGATGTGCAGAGAGACTTCTACTACGAGTCCGCTCTTGGTGTTCTTGTCTGTGTATCAGAGAGCCACGGTCCCTCGCTTCATGCCTATCCTGAGGCTTACTGGAGTTGGTCCACAACCGTGCTTGGCCAGAGCAACATTCAATCATTCATGTCGTCCGAGAAGTCTGAAGATCCAGACTTACCGCCTCTCAACACGATTCTTTGGTTCTTGATTTCTGTAAGTGTTATAGCTATACCAGTTGTCGTCATGGTGCGGTTGAAACCGTGACGGTCCTGCATAATCACGGACCGAAGTAAACAGCGATCGAGACAAGAATTGTGCCAATGATTAGGGCAAAGGGATTGAGGATGACAAGCGATGGCTCCAGGTGAAGGAGCTGGGCATACGTCACGATTGTCCAACCCACAAAGAGAAACAGGGCTCTGCGCTTGTAGAAGGGATCCGATTCCTTTCTGTAGCTGATTGCCAGCAGAACGAGTGATACGTTCGATACCATCACGTCAAGTCCCAGTGTGATGATGTACACGTTGGGAATTGGCAGATACACCAGCCTATAGTGGGCCAATCCGTAGTTGTCCGTGAAGGTAAACTCAATCTGCGAAACGGCAATCATCAACGCATTGAACAGTGCAATCAACCCAATAGCCGCAATGACCGCCCACAGGATGTAGTAAGACCTTTGTCCTCTTGTCTGTTGTAACAGGGGATAGATCAGGAAGAGAGCGAGAGGCACCGTGATCACGATATACATGTAGTTTTGCAGTAGCCACAGTAGTAGCTCCGGAGCCTGATAGACCTCATAGAAGCCCCTCAGCGCATAAGTCAAGCACAACACCACACAGGCGGCCAAGAAGAACACGAAGAAGAGGGCCAAGCCCTGCCGTCGTCGGATGTATCTGCTTAGCACAGCCATGACGCACACAGAAGCAAGAGCGGCCGCAATTGCATAAGCATAGTTGACAATCCCGAAGGCCATAGTATCACTCAACCTGCAGTCAGATGATTGGAATGCGTGCCTCTCCATCCGCCGTGGTCTTATTTATGGAGTATTGCGATATATGTCTGCATCTTGGCGGGCACTTCCGCGGTTCTCCCTCGGAACACTGGTGGATGAAGCTAGTCGTAGACAGACTCTGACCTATTTTGTCGCGCGTACTTGCTCGACCCTTGATCGCTTCCAACCCGGCGGGCAACAACATGAGCCATACTGTTATCGCACTGATTCTCCCCAGTATAGTTCCACCAAGTACGAGCACTATCATGACTGCTCCATACAGGACCGTCCGGTCATTTCCGGCTCCCAGCTATAGTGTTCGGATCAGATACTTCTGTGTTGCACCTTCTTGCCTGACCGATGGCGCGACGAAACGCCTAAGAGCGGAGTTATGGTATGTGACCTTGAGCTAATGGAGGCGGAGATTCTTGAAGGCCCGAACATTATTTGTGGCGTGGCTTGTTATAGTCTTCGTTCCACTTCAGCTGGGGAGGCCGCAATGCCCCACTGCGGACACGCTAGCATTCCTCAACTTGGCACAAGAGTCACACAGCAGTATAATCATCAATGGCGATGCTGATTTCACTAGTCAGTCGATCACAGAGGGGTGGCAGGGAAACGGAACGGCTTCTAGTCCTTATGTTATCGACAATTACACCATCAGTAGTCTAGAGTACGCTCTGTCCATAAGCCAAGTATCAGTCAGTTTTGTGATTCGAAGATGCAGGCTTACTAGCGTCTTCCTGTATGGACCTTGTGTCAGTCTCAACAACGTTTCAAATGCTGTAATCGAGCTTTGTATCATAAACTCGTTCGCGATTGGCGTCGGATTGTATTTGGTCAGAAACTGCACTCTCAATTCCAACTGGATTGGTGGAGGTCGGGAAAGCCTATCACTCAGAGAATCCTACAGCTGCACATTTACCAACAACGTACTTCCAAACGGTGGAATATCGTTCGATTCTGCGGATTTGGCTGGCTTCCGTCACACATTCTCTAACAACACAGTAGTGAGCCGCCCGCTCGGCTATTTCTACAATGTCACTGGGTGGAACATCGATGCCAGTTCATTCGGTCAGCTATTCATCATCGGGAGCGACCATTGTTATGTATCCACTGGCAACTTCCGGGACGTACCCTACGGCGTTTTATTGGTAGGCTGTCAAGATTGTGAGTTGGTGTCTTGTGTTGCCTATCAATCGAGATATGGCGTTGTCATCCTGACCTCTGGCAATGTCACGATTTCAAACTGCAGCCTGTCTTCTAATCTATACTCGGGGTTATCGATAAACAGGTCAAGCAACTGCTTCATCTTTACAAACTCAATCTACTCGAATCGGGGTTTCGGCATTGATGTTCTCGGTCCGAACGTGCGTATCGTCTCTAACTTGATTTCCTCTAACGAGGGCGGTATTTTGGCCATTCCTGGAAACGGAGAAGTACAAACGTACGGAGGTTTGGTGGTCTACAACGACATCCACGGTAATACGAAGCATGGAATTTTGCTGCAGAATGGAGTATCAGGCTTTCGAGTGTACGGCAATTGGTTCCATTCCAATGCGCCAAATGCTTGGGACGATGCCTCGGGAAACCAATGGGATGACGGCATAGGAATGGGTAACGCGTGGGATGATTATTACTACGATGTTGGATTCTACCAAGTAGGGGGAACCGCGATAAGTATAGATCACTACGCTAACGGGACAGTCCTCACAAATCCTTCCGATTTCATTCCCGGTGAAATCACCCTCGCCCTCTGGGGTCTTTCGTCGGCGGCGCTTCTCGGCATAGCCGCGCTTCTCATAATTCGAACAAAGGGGACTCGACTGGGAACAAGTCAGTCATGAAAGTATCCGTTGCTCCTCTCGCACGAGCTGTCTGTATCTGAGAACTCGTCACAATTCACGTAGTCACTGGATTAGTTAAGGCCCATTTCCACCGCCATCTTCCGAAATGACCCACGAATGAACGAAACGGATAAGAGCCATTTACACGAATATCTTCTTGAAGCTGCGGAGGAGGAAGCAATTGAAAGGGCGTACTATAGCCTTACTATCGATTCTCATGATGCTGATTTCAATCTCAGGGCGTCCTCCAATTCGTCGAACAGCGAATCTGTCACCCCTCTTCAACCAAGCACAACAACCTCACAGCAACATAATCATATGCGGGAACGACGATTTTGCCAATCAGTCGGTTGTCGAGGGTTGGTCGGGAAATGGATCTGCTTCAAACCCCTATCTGATAGAGAACTATACTATTCAAGACCCGTCCTATTGCTTAAGCATCAGCCAAGTGTCGGTCAGTTTTCTAGTTCGGAATTGCAGTCTGCTTACTACCTCCTACGGCCCATGCGTGATTCTCAGCAACACTTCGAATGGATGCATTGAAGGTTGCGTTGTTCAATCGGTATACATAGGAGTCGAATTCTACTACGCCCGCGATTGCATCCTTGATTCGAATCTTATCGAGGGGTCCCGTGATGTTGTAGTGGTCAAAGACAGCTACAATTGCACCTTTACTAGGAACATCTTGACAAACGGAGGGGTCTTGCTAGATTCGGTGGATGACGCCGGTTTTCAGCATGCATTTTCCGATAACACAGTCATGGGACGCCCGCTTGGCTATTTCTCGGGCGTTTGGGGCGAGAACATCGATGCTAGTTCGTTCGGTCAGCTGATTCTGGTCAATTGCACATCCGTCACCCTATCTGGCGGCAACCTATGGGGAGTTCCATATGGTATACTGCTGATGGCGTGTTATGATTGTTATTTGTTGTCCTGTAATGTAAACGGCTCAGAATATGGTGTCGTCGTCCTCACCTGCGGCGGTGTCATGGTTGCAGAGGGTGAATTCTACGGCAATATGTACTCTGGAGTACTGATAAACCGGTCGGACAACTGCGTTCTTCAGAATAACATTGTCTACTCGAATTCATTCGACGGGATTATGATTCTCGGACCGAATGCAACCATAATTGACAACAGCATATACAATAATGGAGGCGGCATCGGGTTCATAGATGGATGGGGAGGCGTCCAGACAATCAACGGGCTAGTAACTGGAAACAACGTATGGCAGAACTCCGGCTACGGAATCGCGTTGGGATACGGTGTGTCGGGCTGTCGTTTGTTCAGCAACGTGATTCACTATAATGGCGTGAACGCACGGGACGATGGTTCTGGAAATAGCTGGGACAATGGCGTAGATACCGGCAACCAATGGAGCGACTATTCGCTTTTTGGTGTCTATCAGATTCCAGGCGATGCTGGCAGTGTGGATCATTATCCTCGGGCCTATTCCAACACAACAAACGGGATTATCGATGGATTCCCAATTCAAGACCTCGGACTCGCCATGTGGTTCTCTTGGTCTATCATCGTCATAGCCATACCTGTGTTTCTCATGATTCGGACAAGACGATCTGAATAAGCACAGACCGCATTGTAGAAACCGGATTTCCTCTACTCAGGAAGTCGTCCGCGAGAGTCGGCCTATGGCCAATTGACCAAGTAGAATTACTTCCAAGCTGAGTCGTTCTTGGGCAGACTCTGTTTCAGCGGCTCAGTACTTTCAAACTTGGAAACGAACTTGACGACCGACGGGAAGTCAATTCCCAATGCTTTGACCTTCTCCAGAGTTGGTACCCCGTTCCTAGTCCAACCACGTCTCTTGTACGCGGCGTCGGTGAGAAGCTTGTACTGCTCCTCTCTGAACTCTCTGAGTCTCTTTCGTTTGTCAGTGGTGCTCATACTTGAAGGGTCAATTCCGACTTGCTCCTTGAGCTGCTTGTCATACCTCTCCTGTCTGCTCTCGTATTCCCAGTCAGTCACTGGTCCCATGCTGCGGTATGGTGTCCCCGAGTCATCCGCTCTCAGGCCGTGACCCTGACGGAGGTTGAAGACTCTCTGGAAGTTGTATACGCGTTCCGACTGAGTAATCAAGTCAGCACCGGTCACTTTCTTTCCCGTCATGGCCTCGAAGAACCTAGCGTAGAATGTGACGTGACCTGGAACCTTTCCAGGCTCTGAGGTCTGCTTGTTGTCTACTGGGACAACATCATTCCAAGGCAACTTGCACAGCCCATTAATGCCGAACCATGTGCGCCACATCGGGAAGTAGTGAAGTGCTTCTGCCTTCTTCTCAAAGGTTGGGAGATACTTGTGGACTTGATCCATGAATATGAGCCATGCCTCGTCGTGCTGCGGCCCCTTGAGTGTAAGACCGTACCCTCCCTGCTGAGCAAGGCTTTCTTTCGTGACGTATTCACTGTACTCGAGACCTTTGTGCTCCATGCCGATATCCTGCATGAGCGACTTGTCGACCTTGAATTTCTCAGCAAAGTAGCCTTTGAGGTACCGAATCCCCTTTCCAAAATGCTGACCGCCAAAACCATTACCCGTCGCCATTTCGTGAAGAACAGACAGGACTTCAGGCACCGCTCCCCACTTGAGCTTGTGTCCTCCCGTTGCCTTGTCCGTTATTTGACCTCCCTCAAACAGCTCCATAACAAAGCCCATTGTTGTGCCAAAGCTGATAGTGTCGATGCCATAAGTATCGCAGTAGAAGTTAATCTCTGCAACATCTCTCGCATTGAAGATAGCAAGATTGGACCCACAGCCAGCGATCGTTTCGTACTCAGGTCCGTCTACTGTGACAGTCTTGCCCTTGAAAGGACCAGTTGTTGGCACGAAGCCTTCTATGCAGTGGGAGCAATTGATGGCGCATGAAATCCAGCACCCGTCCCAACCTTTGCCCGTGTTGGTGAACATCTTCTCCCAGACTTCGCCTGAGAGACCTTTGGCTTCAGGGTCGCTGCCAGTTCTGAAGTTTCGTGTCGGCAGTAAATCAAACTCATTCATTATTGAAGGCAGATGACCTGTGCCGATGACACGCATTCGGTTCTGCTTCGGGTCGAGCTGGATGATTTCTTGACTGTGTTCTCTTCCTACGGCCTTCAACGCCTCAAGGTCTGCGGGGTTATTCATGTCCGGAGTAATCCTAGCTTTCTTGACAACGATTGCCTTGATCTTCTTGTCCCTGAAGACTGTCCCTGTGCCTCCTCTACCCGCCTGTTTGTAATGGGGCTGTTTCCGCCATGTGTCGTACCAAGAGAAGTTCAGACAGCTCATCATGACATGTTCTGCGGCTGGACCCGTGGTAACAACCGATACGTCCATACCCGTTTTGCCAGTGTGACGTTCAGTAAGAATCTTCATTATCTCGTGGGCGTACGTGGGCAAGTCGCCCGCTTCCAGTATCTGTATTCTACCTTCATCACCATCGATGAAAAGATAGACATCCTTCTGACTCTTGCCCTGTATTTCCAGTGCGTCAAAGCCGGCGAACTTGAGCATCGGCCCGAAGTACCCGCCGACATTGCTATCCATGATTAGCCCCGTCTGCGGCGATATAGTCGTCACAAGCGACTTTCCCGCCCCCGGGTAAAGAGGCACACCCCCGAGGGGACCTGAGGCAATGCAGATCTCATTCTCTGGGTCGTTCCACTTTACTACCTTGTCCATCGGCAGGCTGTTCCACATCAGCCATAGGTCGAAGCCCTTGCCACCAGTAAACGTGTCTTTCATCTTCTCGTCTACAGGTTTGATTGATATGGCGTTGTCGCTCAAATCTACGTACAGAGTCTGTCCTGCGTATCCCTTGTTCAAGACTGGAAGCTTGTAGGTGAACTCTCTCAGCACCACGTTTGCTCACCGCTTTCTTTGATCGACGATGGCGCACAAATGTACGCGCTTAGAGGACTCACTCAGTTTGGTCCCGCATTTGAGTCTTCGCCTAGCCCCCTTGCTCAGCAAGCAAGACGCTCGCAGCTGCTGAATGCGGGATTGCTTCTCTTTTTTCGACCGGAGGCGGCGAAGGTTTCCTTATATGGCCTTAACCACGTCTTCTGGTGACTGACATGAAATACGCGGCCACGGCGGTTGTCATTCTACTGCTTGCTGCTTCTGCGGTCACCCTGCTCGGTCCAATCACAGTCCTGCCTGAGCCAAGCCACGGCTTAGTCTTCTATTCTTCAGACAGCGGGCCGCCCCACAGCGTTATACTGATGGTTGGCGATGGAATGGGCTTTGGGCATGTTCAACTTGGGTCATGGGTTGAGGTCGGGAAAGCAGCCAATCTGACGATGGCAACCCTGGGCCATTCTCTCTCAGTAACAACCTATAGTGCGGATTCTGCAATCACCGATTCTGCCGCGGCCGCCACTGCGATGGCCACAGGTCACAAGACAAACAATGGTAGACTCTCCATTGACCCCGGCGGTTTGGTTCTCGACACGATTCTGGAGATCGCTCAGGGCATGAACAAGTCTACAGGTATAGTGACCACGACTGCGGTTCGAGATGCTACACCAGCCGCTTTCATGACACATGTTCTCAGCAGGACCAGTTACAGTGAAATCATCAGGCAGATAGTTGAAGATTCGAGAGTGGAAGTAATCCTCGGTGGCGGCTTGACGGATTTCAGCGCTGAGCAGCTCCAAACCATGCAGTCAAATGGATATGCCTTCGTTACGAATAGGACTAGTCTCCTGTCGGTCTCATCGGAAAGAATCCTAGGTCTCTTCGACAACAGTAATCTCCCTTATGAGCAGAATCGCAACTACACGAGCATACCGTCTCTTGCAGAGATGGCAGGCAAGGCTATTGACATCCTATCTGCCGATTCGGATGGGTTCTTTCTCATTGTAGAAGGCGGACTCATCGACAAAGCAGCGCACGTCAACGGCAAAGTCGATGTCGCACTTGAAACCATAGCCTTTGACAAGGCAGTGAGTATCGCTCTCAACTACGTACGTACGCATCCGACAACCATGTTGATTGTTGTAGCAGATCACGAAACCGGCGGTCTTTCGATAACTGCCGATAGTCTCGGGACAGAAATCCCATTGATTGGGAACACCGAGGAATACAACAGGTCGCTTCGGATTGAAAGATCTCTAAATGTGACCACTTCTTGGGCGGGTACCGGCCACACCCCAGCTAATGTGCCATTGTTCCAGCAGGGGCAATTGCCTGAGGGCTGGACCAATGGTGCTACAATCCACAACACCGACATCTTTGATGCAATGTCTGCACATTTGTCATTGGACATTCCTCATGAGTTGACAGCGCCAGACATTGTGCTCAATAGTCCTGCGAACGACTCTGTGGTCAAGCCATTCACGTCCATCGACCTGAACATCACCGACGAAAGCGGCGTCGACGTGGTGTTATACCACTGGGACGCCATAGCCAACGACACTCTCACCCCGCCGTACGATCTTGCTGCTCGGACGAGCGAGGTTGCCCACTGGCTGTATGTCTATGCGAATGATACATACAACAACTGGGCAAGTGCGGTTTTCGTCTTTACATCAGACAGTTCGCCTCCATCCATAACTCTATTCACGCCTCCCAATGACACAGTACACTACTCGGGCGTTACAGTTGCCGTGAATGTCAGTGACGATCATCTTGATGAAATCTTATACCGTTGGGACAACGAAGCCACGAACACAACTTGGATTGCACCCTACGAGACGACTCTCCCTGCAGGTGACGGAGAGCACACAATTCACGTCCAAGCATATGACAGCGCTGGAAACGTCGCGGAGAGAGTGTACGTTTTCTATACTAACGATGGCGCGCCCATGATCACCCTGCAAGGCCTACCCAATGGCAGTCTTGTGAGAAGCGGGCTCGAATTAACAGTGACCGTAATGGATCAGGAATTGGACACTGTCCTGTATGCTTGGGACAACGTCTCAGACTATGTTCGATGGTCGGCACCTTTTGAAACTCTCGTGCCTAGCGGCAAGGAGAACCCGGTTCTGTTTGTGTGGGCGAACAACAGTCGCGCATTGGTCACTGAGACTCATTACCAGTTCATCGTAGACGATCTGCAACCCCAGATTACGTTGGTCCGCCCAGCGAATCTTTCGATTTGTGTCGGAGGTACTGAGGTGACCCTTGACATCTTTGACGAGCATCTCGCAAGTGTGTTGATGCGATGGGACGATACGGTCTCGAACTCGACGTGGTCATCGCCATACGTCACCAACCTTCCTTCATCAGACGGATTTCATACCCTTGCAGTCTACGCGTTTGATTCCGCGAGCAATTCTTGGAGCGTCGAAGCTGTTTTCGAGGTTGACAATATAGTTCCTGCCATAATCCTGATTACACCATCCAACAGCACCGTGTTGCGCAGTGAAGTGGGGGTCTTGCTCAACATCTCAGACCTTCATTTCTCTCACGCGTGGATTGCGTGGGACAGCGGGCCCATTGAGCCCCTTGAGTATTCCTTCTCGGTTTCTCTTCCTCTCACAGATGGTTGGCATCTCCTGTCGGTCACTGCCAATGACAGCGCCGGGAACACCATGAGCACATTATTCGTCTGGACGATTGATAACACGCCCCCAGTCATTAATTCCCAGAGTGACGTCGTAATACAGAAGGGCGACACAAGACAGAATGTGACATGGAAAACCGAAGAAGTCAATCCGGCCCACTATCAGGTTCTGTTGAACGGCTCACTATGGTCCTCTGGCCTCTGGAATTCCTCTTCCGAGCCATTCGTGATTCTGCTTGGCGGCTTCGATGTCGGCGTCTACAATCTCACGCTAATCCTAGAGGACCTAGCCGGGAACCGAGCATCCAGTATCGTTCTCGTCTTTGTCGGTGAAAGCACTACATCAACCACCTCTTCCACGACTGGCGGCACACTATTCTTCCAAGTCGTGATAGCCTTGGGCGTATTGGCTGCTGCCGCATTTGTCACAGTCATAGTCGCAACCAGATACAGAGGGCCCGATTCGGGTGCCTAGCCGTCGCTGAGCTGCTTGATGGCCTGAATGCACATCCTGATATGACGCTGACCGGGGTTTGATAACAGCGCAGTTGGAAGGTCCGGTCTGCTCGATTGACCATCCCCAGATTCTATGGAGGAGAACGAGTGAACATCAAGAGAGTCGGGACCAGAGGGTATCTCGCGACATTCGACAAGCCGTATTTGACTAACGTTTACGTCATCAACGGTTCAGAGCACGTGTTTGTGTGTGATACGTTCCTTGGACCAAAGCCGATGCAGAACCTGCTATCATCACTGAGGAAACTCCATGTCATCAACAAACCCGTGGTCGTATTCAATTCGCATCATCATTACGATCACGTATGGGGTAACATGCACTTTCCGTCTTCAATGATTCTGGCTCACATGGACTGCAGAAAGAGGATGGAACAGACAGGCAAGAAGGACCTTGTGGAATTCAATCAGCATGCTCAGGGCCAAGTTACAGTAGCCCTGCCCAATGTTGTGTTCACTGATAGGGTAGTCTTCTCCGACGAGCAGGTTGAGTTCTTTCATAGCCCTGGGCACACATCAGACTCTTCTTCGTGCTTTGACGAAATCGACAAGATCCTTTTCGTTGGAGACAACGTGGAATCGGCTATACCCTATCTCAACGAACCCAACCTCGACAGCTATGAATCGACTCTCGCGTCTTACGCTAATACTGAGTGGAACTCGCTAGTCGCCGGCCATGATCCTCTTATAACAGACAGGTCACTTCTCACGAGGAATCTTGCCTATGTGAAGGGCTTTCGGGACCACGCCGCCGATTTGAACGATATCGCTTCGGGAGACCTATCTCGGCATTTCACGAATCTACTCACGGTCTGTCAGGTTCTCGTATCTCAAGGAAAGAGGTCGGAGGCAGAGAGGTATTATGATGAGGCGAAGCATCTCCTTGGCTCAAAGCGGGACGATGGTTCGGCAAGAGCATTGCTTGATAGTCTCAGAAAGATGTTTGACGAATAGCACGCGATGTCTGAGAGAGACAACGCGTTCCTCTGACTTACGGCAAATTTCCTGAAGAAGAATGGACAAACCCAGTCAATGGCGCGCACTCAGTCCACGCCCAAGAGTTCACGTGGCAGACGTCTAGCCGCCCGAGTATCTCTTTCCCATTGCGTATGCGTCGGTGCAGTCTTCTGACTCCATGGGGAAGAAGGCAGAGTCAACAGTCTTTGAACAGTATATCATCTTCGCACTCGACGCGTCCTTGTAGCACTTCTTGGATCCTTTGCGGTTAGACAGACTCGTCACAACATAATAGAGAACGACTCCAGGAAGACCCACACAAAGCCATGCCGTTAACAAGTCCCACCCCATGGTATACCCCTCAACTTCATAGCTTGTTTGAGTGGACGCATATTCTGCATATCCTTGTTTGCTCTTTTTCCTGTTGTTGGAGGGCTAGTGTACTGCATCGAACGCCATCAGACTGTATCAAGACAACTCACACAATTCACTACAGCTCCTTCAGCGGGTCGATGGCTTGCGAAAATGAGGTCAAGTCGTTAAAGGAAGCACCCGATGCGGTGATGCCAGATAGCACCTGGCTGAACGCGGCTCTTGACGCAGGCTTCATAATGAGAGAGTATTCACTGATGTTGGACCAAGCGATCTCGAAAGCTTCGCACATAACGAATTGTTTATTGCCGATTCTGCAGCCTGCGCCATCTAGTCGAATAACCCGCTTAATGAGTTCGTTTCATGGACTATAGCGAGGTATACCGGAAGTTGAGCCTATGACAACCACACGTGCATCACGACCGACTGCAACGGAGTCACTTGCTGATCAGAAGGTGCCAGCGGCACTCGTTGTCGGGGGCGGCGTAGCAGGAATGCAGGCCGCTTTGGACATTGCCAATCAGGGTTTCAAGGTGTATCTGCTAGAGCAGTCGCCATCGATTGGTGGACGTATGGCGATGATCGACAAGACCTTTCCTACACTTGATTGTTCAGCCTGTATACTCACTCCTCGCTTGAGTGAAACCTCTCGGCATCCGAACATTGAACTGCTTTCATATTCTGAGATTAAATCCATCAGTGGTGAGGTGGGTAACTTCAGAGTGAAGGTTCGTCGAAAAGCAAGATATGTGAACGAGAAGAAGTGTTCCGCGTGTGGAGATTGTGTACCTGTTTGTCCTGTCGAAGTCCCCAACAGCTTTGATCAAGGTCTGGGGTTCAGAAAAGCAATCTACTCTCCATTCCCGCAGGCCACGCCTGCTGCATATACCATAGACAAGAAGGGTGACCCCGCTTGTAGAGCAACGTGCCCTGCCCACGTAAACGCACAGGGCTTCGTTACACTGATGAAGCAAGGCAAGTATGACCAAGCCCTCGAGATCGTGAGGGAGGCGATTCCATTTCCGGGTGTTCTTGGTCGGGTATGCATTGGCTTCTGCGAAGCAGAATGCGAAAGAGGAACGCTTGATGACAGCATAAGTATTAGAAACCTTCACAGATTCTTGGCAGATTACGAACGCTCTAACAAGCTTGCCAGACCTATTACAGCGAGAATAGACAAGAAGGACAAGGTAGCGGTGATTGGTGCTGGTCCAGCCGGACTGAGCTGTGCCTATCAATTGGCAAGAAAGGGCTACCCTGTCACCGTGTTCGAGAGAAGCTCTCATCCTGGTGGCCTTCTAAGATATGCGATTCCTGAGTATAGGCTCCCTCGTGACATACTGGACGAAGAGATTCAGAGAATTGTTGACTTCGGTGTGAAGATCAAAGTGAACACCCCAATCAAGTCAGTACGGGGCCTTCTCGAAAAGGGATTCAAGGCAGTCTTCGTCGGCTCCGGAGCGTGTGTCAGCAACCGCCTTGGTGCTCCTGGCGAGGATGTCAAGGGAGTGATCCGTTCCGTTGAGTTCCTAGAGAAGATTAATACTGGGCAGAAAGTGGAAATCGGCAGCAGAGTCGCCGTAATCGGAGGAGGAGATGCCGCCGTTGATGCTGCCCGCGTTGCAGCAAGACTGGGCGCAAAGGACGTGACTGTCATCTACAGACGCTCGAATGTCGAGATACCTGCCATTCCTAGCCAAGTTGAGGATGCGAAGCGTGAAGGTGTCAAGTTCATGATGCTCACGAACCCTATCGAGGTCCTCTCCTCAAAAGGCGTACTAACTGGCGTCAGGTGTGTAAGGATGAGACTGGGCGAGCCGGACCATTCGGGAAGAATGAGACCTATTCCAATTGCTGGTTCGGAGTTCACCTTGGCCATTGACACAATGCTTCTAGGTGTCGGACAGAGCGCTGACTCGCTTGGCGTTCAGAAGGAGTGTGAGTGCACTGAATTTGCTACAGTCAAAGCCGATCCAGTCACTCTTCAGACCAGCATACCGGGTGTCTTCGCTGGCGGTGATGTTGTTACGGGCCCGCTCACTGTTGTGAAAGCAGTCGGGCATGGCAGGCAGGCCGCAGAATCGATTGACAGATACCTAAGAGGGCTACCACTCGACTCGGGGATATCTCCTGCGAAACACAGAGTGCAGTCGTACGAAGTCGACAAATCGACAATTCCTCAAGCCAAACGAGCTGTGATGCCGAAACGGGGTACCAGCAGCGGCAGGGCCGACTTTTCGGAGGTTGAGCTAGGCTTCGCCGAGGAGCACGCTCGTGCTGAAGCCGAACGATGCTTGAACTGCGCCGTGTGTTGTGAATGCGGTCTGTGTGTGAAGGCATGCCAACGCGAGGCAATTGATCACTCAATGGCGGATGAGTCAGTTGAGCTGTCAGTGGGAGCCATAGTCATTGCTACGGGGTATCAGCTTTTCGATATCACGGCCTATCCGCAGTTCGGGTATGGGAAGTTCCCCAATGTTATTCATGCAATGCAATACGAACGCCTGATTAATGCCGCCGGTCCCACCAAGGGTCATTTGATTCGGTTGAGTGATGGAAGGATCCCACATTCGATTGGCTTCATCCAATGTGTGGGCGCGAGAGATGTCAGCAAAGATGTGCCCTTCTGCAGCAGAGTTTGTTGCATGTACGGCATCAAGAACGCAGTTATGGCAAAGGAACATATTCCTGACGCAGATGTTACAATCTACTATGCCGACATCAGGGCATTCGGGAAGGGTTTCGAGGAATTCTACGAGATGGCCCGAACTCGCTTTGGTGTCAGGTTCGTCCGGGGAAGAGTAGCAGAGGTTATGGAAAAGAAGACTCACAACCTTGTGGTCAGGTTCGAAGACACGGAAACGAGCAAGATTCAGGATGTGGAGCACGACCTTCTTGTGATTAGTCCGGGAATCCAGCCACCGGAAGGCCTCGACGACCTTGCGGTCGAACTGGGAATGGACTTGGGTACAGACGGCTATGTCGGTGTTACCAACGAGATCATCACTCCTGTTGATACTAGTGTGAAAGGAGTGTTTGTGTGCGGCTGTGCAGACTCGCCGAAGGACATCCCTGATTCCGTGTCCGCAGGTAGTGCTGCGGCGATGAGAGCTACAATCATTCTGAATCAAATGAGGAACAAAGCTTAATGGATGGATGTTGCTCGGCGGAAGCCCTCTCCTATGCCGCAGCCGCAGCAGACCAGTGCACCAAGGGAGATATGGCGGGTGCGACAGAGCAATCTCGAAAGGCGCTCAAGAACTGGGACGATTCATGAAACCCGAAACCAAAGCAAGTTGCGCGATGAATTCCTGCCACCAACGGCATAGATATAACGGAACTTTCAGAGCCGCAGGTGCCCGAGTCTGGGGCGCGAATAGTAATGTGGACGAACGCTCATTGATTGAAGCATTGAGACGACCTCTCTATGTGTCCACTCGAATAGTTCCGCCACCGAGGCTTTCGTCCTCTCCAACAACAATGTACAACGAGCGTGAAAGATGATGTCTGAACCTGAGCATGGACCGGAAAAAGACGTGGAGTATCACCCCAACTCCAGATTCTCTCAAGAGATTGCTGCAGAGCCTGGTGGTGAGTACATTCGCAAATGCATCCAATGTGGGCTGTGCACCGCAAGCTGCATGGTGGCGAACTACACAGACAAGTACAGACCCAGAAGAATCATCCAGAAGATATTGCTTGGGGAAAGAGAGCAGGTCTTGGCTTCTGAGCTGCCTTGGCTATGTATGACTTGTAGACTGTGTGAAGAAAGATGCCAAGAAGGCGTCAGCTTGGCTGAGATATTCCATGTGGTGCGCGACATAGCTGCCAGAGAAGGGCGCGTTCCGAAGGTTTTCAAAGACACAG
This sequence comes from Candidatus Thorarchaeota archaeon, assembly GCA_003345555.1. Taxonomy (GTDB): domain Archaea; phylum Asgardarchaeota; class Thorarchaeia; order Thorarchaeales; family Thorarchaeaceae; genus OWC5. Next base: position 13,896 of record PRDJ01000036.1, on the reverse strand, counting down.
TTAACCAAGTACTGAAAGATGGTTGGCTCTTGAAGGATGCCTTCTCGGACTTCATCCAAGACGACCGAACAGACTTAGGCTTGAATCCCGAAGTGAATTTCGACGGGGAATTCGTCAAGAAGGTGAAGAAACGCTACTTCGAGCAAGGGGACAAAGAGGAGGTGAAGGATGAGTGAAGGAATTCGTCCTCTATACCGGATGTACCGCCCCGGTAAGGTTACCCCAATACGAGGCATCCGTCAAAGTCGTTCTAGATAAGTTGGGAGTCAAGATCGTTGATATGAAAGGTGCCAACTGCTGCGGGGCTCAGTATGTTGAGTCAGTGAACCGGCACGCATTCGCAGCCATGAGTGGACGAATCTTAGCCCTTGCTGAAACTTATGACCGAGATATACTTGCCATATGTGGGGCTTGTTCGGGTTCGTTGAAGTGGATCAAACATTCACTTGACAATGACTGGAAACTGAAGGATGAGGTCAATCGCATTCTGGCGGACGAAGGCTTGGAATACACGGGGAAGATACAGGTGAAGCATCTCCTCCAGGTCTTTCACGAAGACATAGGCTACGATGCTATTAAGGAAGCCATTGTGAAACCTTACTCGGCAGTTCGCCTTGCGGCCCATTACGGCTGCCATGTGACTAGGCCCTATGATATCGTCAGAGTTGACGACCCCGAGAATCCGACGATTATTGATCATCTAATCGAGATCGCTGGTGCCACCGCCGTAGACTACACGGGCAAGACACGATGTTGTGGTGGTCCTATGCTAGCAATGGATCAGGAAGTCGCCACGAAGATTGGAATGGACAAGATTCGCAACATCAGAGCAGAGAACGTCGATGGAATCGTCACAGCCTGTGTGTTCTGCGACATTCAACTAACTCAGGTTCAGTTTGGGGAGGGTGCACAAGACGAATCACGTATTCCCGTTCTCACTCTTCCTCAGTTCTTGGGTCCGGCCCTGGGCATAGAACCAAGTAGACTGGGGATTGGCTACAACAAGATCAGCCCAAGTAGGGTCTTTGCGAGTGTAGTGGAGGTATGATGATGCCCGCCCGTACGAAGTCCCAGAAGCAGGCAACTGCCACAAAGAAAGTATCTCAGAATGCACTTGTTGTGGGTGGTGGTGTCGCCGGCATGCAGGCTGCGCTGGACATTGCCAACCAAGGTTTCAAAGTTTACTTGGTTGAGAAGTCGCCCTCAATTGGCGGCAGGATGGCAATGCTGGATAAGACATTTCCAACACTGGATTGTTCCGCATGCATCCTTACTCCTCGACTAAGCGAAGTTGCTCGCCATCCTGGTATCAAGCTGCTCACATACTCCGACTTGGAAAGCGTGTCAGGCAAGGCTGGCAGCTTCAGAGTCAGAGTAATCAAGCGGGCTAGATATGTCAAGGAGGAATTGTGTGCTGGTTGCGGAGAATGCTCCAAGGAGTGCCCAGTTGAGGTTCCGAACGAGTTCGACTGGGGTCTCGGTTTCAGAAAAGCCATCTATGTTGGGTTTCCACAGTCAACACCTAGCACGTATACGATCGATATGGAATCGTGCATCAAATGCAAGAGATGTGAAAGGGCCTGCGAACGCAAGGCTATCGACCTAGAAATGGAGGATGAGCGCCTTGAGTTCGATGTCGGCGCAATCATCATTGCGACTGGCTATCGGCTGTTCGATGTTGCAAGATATTATCGTCTTGGATACGGACGGATACCTGACGTTATCCATGCAATGGAATATGAGCGGTTGATCAATGCCGCAGGACCAACGCATGGCCATCTCGTCCGACTTAGTGATGGAAGAATCCCACAATCAATCGGTTTTGTCCAGTGCGTGGGTGCGAGAGATGTGACTAAGGATGTACCCTATTGCAGCAGGGTGTGCTGCATGTATGGAATCAAGAATGCAGTCATGGCAAAGGAACACAATCCCGACGCAGATGCTACAATCTACTACGCCGACATCAGGGCATTCGGGAAGGGCTTTGAGGAATTCTATGAGATGGCGCGGAGTCGTTTCGGCGTGAAATTCTTCAGAGGTCGAGCAGCTGAAGTCAGAAGGGACTCAAGAACGGGCAAACTTGTTGTCAGGGTTGAGGACACCGAAAAAGCACAGCCACAGGATGTCGAACACGACATGATTGTGATATGCCCCGGGATACAGCCCCCTGAGGACTTGGCCAAGATAGTGGAAAAAATGGGAATATCGGTTACAACTGACGGATATGTTGATGTTGCCAATCGTTACTTTGGACCAGTCGACACTAAGGTGCCGGGGATATTCGTGTGCGGCTGCGCGGACGGTCCAAAGGATATCCCTGATTCAGTCACTGAGGGCAGTGCGGCGGCCATGAAGGCAACCATCATTCTGTCGGGCGGAGGTGCCGCATGATGGGTGACAAGGTAGAACCAAGAATCGGCGTATTCGTTTGTCATTGCGGGCACAACATAGCAGGCGTTGTTGATGTTGCTGCGGTTGCAAAGATGGCAATGTCATTGCCCTATGTGGTGTTTTCTACGGACTACATGTTCATGTGTGCTGATGCGGGTCAACAGCTGATAAGAGACAAGATCAAGGAACTCAACCTTAATCGTGTGGTCGTAGCGAGCTGCAGTCCGCGGATGCACGAGCCAACCTTCCGCCGTGTTGTCGAAGAGTCCGGCCTGAATAGGTATCTTTTCGACCAAGTCAACCTGAGGGAGCAAGTCTCTTGGTGCCACATGCGGCAGCCGAAAGAAGCAACTGAGAAGGCGATGGACTTGGTGAGAATGTCCGTGGCCCGTGCCGCACAGCTTCAAAGTCTCCCCATTAAGTCTGTGAATGTTACTCCAAGGACGCTTGTGGTTGGCGGCGGAATAGCAGGGCTCAGAGCTTCTCTCGACATAGCCGAGAGAGGGTTCGAAGTCGTGCTTGTAGAACGGCTTCCTGAGCTTGGAGGGCATGTGAGGAAGTGGACTCATTTGTTTCCCGCTGACGAGTCAGGGGCCCAGATTATTGGACCCCTTGTCAAAGACGTGGAGAAGCACAGGTCGATTAAGGTCATGCAGAACAGCGAAGTTGTGGAGTTCGGAGGATACGTGGGCAACTTCACAGCGAAGATTAAGAATCACGAAACGGGCCGTACGAAGTCTGTGGATGTCGGGGCGGTTATTATGGCGACGGGGTTTGAACCTTTCAGGCCGTTCGGCTACTACGGATACGGCGAGTCGCCTGATATCATCACGTTGGCAGAGCTTCAGGAACTGCCGCCGAGGGCTGACCTCTTGCGGCCTAGTGACGGCAAGAAAGTGAACAAGCTTGCTTTCATCGGGTGTGTAGGGTCACGCGAAGCTGGAAAACAGGGACATGAGCATTGCTCCAGACACTGTTGTTCCGCAGTAGCCAAAGCCGCTTCAGACTTGAAGGACAAAGTTGGAGAGGTTATGATCCTATATCAGGACATCAGGACCTATGGCCGCGGCCATGAGGAGCTATATCGGTTGGCTAGGTCGAAGTTCGTGATATACAGTCGGTTCCCTAAGGATAGCAAACCCGATGTGCAGGTTACTGCTAATGGCATCACAATGCGATGGTATGATGTGCTATCAGGTGACTACCTTGAGTTCGAACCGGATCTGTTGGTGTTGGCTTCTGCCATGGTTCCTCCAGGGGACATTGCAGAGACAGCGAAGATGTTTGGTCTTACCAGAAGTGCAGACGGGTTCTTCAACCCGGAGCACATCAAGCTGGCGCCTCTTACAACGCACACTGCAGGAGTCATGATTGCAGGAGCAGCTCAGGCCGCCAAGAACGCGTCCGAGTCTGTTGTTGACGCAAGTGGCGCGGCAGCAAAGGCCGTCAGTCTGATGGCAAGGGGGCAGGTAGAGATTGAGTCCACCGTCTCTCACGTTATTCCCGAACTCTGTTCATCCTGCCGCACATGCGTGACTGCATGTCCGTACGGCGCAATCTCAATGGACAAATCAAGAGAACCGGCAGTGGCACTCGTCACAGAGGCTAAGTGCCATGGATGTGGTACCTGTGCGGCAGCTTGTCCCTCAAATGCAATCATCATGTATCACAGCACAGATGATCAGATTATGGCAATGGTTGAGGCATTCCTTTGTACGCCAGCCCAAGTGGAAGGAGGGACTGCCTAATGTCACAATCCCAAAATGAGACGGTGGTCCCCGAGCACTGGGAACCAAGAATTCTCGCGTATTGCTGTAACTGGTGCTCTTATGCCGGAGCAGACTTAGCTGGCACTAGCAGGATTCAGTATCCGCCTAACGCGAGGATCTTGAGGGTCAATTGCACCGGACGGATTGATCCGGAATTTATTCTTGCCGCCTTAGAGATGGGAGCAGACGGCGTGCTTGTGTCCGGATGTCACCCTGGTGATTGTCACTACACCTCAGGTAATCTAAAGCTCAGAGCTAGATGGGCGCTCTTAGAGAAAGTTATCGAGCAATCTGGAGTCGACCCTCGAAGGGTTCGATTACAGTGGGCAAGTGCTTCTGAAGCACAGATCTTCGCTGATGGCGTCAAGGAGCTCACTGAGCAAGTTAGAAAGATCGGTCCCATAAGGAGTGAATGGAAATGAGCACGTTTGTGAAGTTCTTCAGTCAGAAGCGAGGAGACGTTCGAAAGCAGCGTCAGGCTATCGAGGAGGCTATGAAGGCCGGTGCCACCACAGTCAGCATCATATCTGAGAAGACAGGTCTAGCCAAGGATCTGATTGTCTGGAATCTGGTTGGAATGCTGAAGTGGGGCAATGTGGAAGTTACTGGTGAACGAGACAAGGAACTGGTTTACTCACTCAAGGAGGCATCATAGTAGTGGGAAAGCCGGTGCCGGTAGCGATGGCTCAAGGAAGCTCCTGTTGGGGGTGCTTTCAGAGTCTCGTCGACATGCACCTTAAGCTTGCAGATGTCCTGCCTCTGCTAGACATCAAGTATTGGCAGGCGGTAGTAGACTTTAAGCTAAAGGATCTTGAAGGCTACCCGGATAAATCGATTGCTGTCGGGTTCTACGAAGGAATGGCTAGGACTGAGGAGGATATTCACTTACTCAAGGTCATGCGCGAGAAGTGCAGCACGTTGATAGCTTTCGGGTCTTGTTCATGCTTCGGAGGAATCCCGGGGATGGCGAACTTCTCCACAATTGAGGAGTGTTATGATGCGAAGTTCAGGCACAACAAGACTGTCAACGGTGGGGAAGTGCCAACAAAGAATGTTCCACCAATCGCTGAGGTTGTCAAGCCTAACACGGACTATGTGGAATTCGATGTGTACCTGCCGGGTTGTCCGCCCACTTCAAAGCTAATTCTTACCGCAGTAACGTCGTTGCTCGAGGGGAAGCCTATGGACTTGCCTCCTCATGCTGTGTGTCACTACTGCAAGCGGGAAAAGAAGGAGACTCCAATTTCAGAAGTCCTGCGGCCGTACGTTGGTCAGGCCGATCCCAAGAGGTGTCTGCTCGAACAGGGATACATCTGCTTGGGTTCATGCACATGGCGTCTTTGTGAGGGTCCCTGTGTAAACAAGGGTGCCACGTGCAGAGGCTGTTTCGGCCCCGTACCACCGATAATGAGAGACCACGGTGCTGCATCAATCTCAATGCTCGGGACTTATGCACCAATGGAGCCTGACAAGCTTGTCGCTCAGGTGAAAGACCCCCTTGGCACATTCTATCGATTCGACTATGCAACAAGTCACCTTGGTCGAATCAGAATCAAGCGCGAAGACATGAAGAAGGAAGAGCACCATGACTAACGATAAGACGATTCGCATTGAGCCAGTCACACGCCTCGAAGGACACGGCGCACTGACTATTACTCTGGGCGCAGGAAACAAGGTGAAAGATGTTCAGTTCAATATTGGGAGCACTCGCTTCTTCGAGAGGTTCTTAGTCGGGCGTCCGATGGAGGAAGTCCCTAGGATAGCACCGAGAATCTGTGGCATCTGCCCGGAGCCTCACCACTTGGCATCCGTCAAAGCTGTTGAAGCAGCATGGGGAGTCAAGCCGCCTCCAGCTGCAATCAAGCTAAGAAGACTGCTTATCGAATCGAAGCAGCTATCGTCTCATGCCATTCATTTCTACGCACTTGCTGCTCCTGATTTCGTTTTCGGACCCTTTGCCGATCCGTCTGTGAGGAATGTGGCGGCAGTCCTGAAGTATATGCCCGATGTAGCCGTGCAAGCTATCAAGATAATGGAGTTTGGGCAGGAGCTTTGCAGAGATGTGGGCGCCAAGGCGATTCATCCTGTTACTGCAATTCCGGGGGGCATGTTGAACTCGCTGACCGAAGAGGAGCGGGACAAGTGGCTGAAGGCTGTCCCCCAGCTTCTGGAGAACGTCCAGAAGACGGTTGATCTTGCGAAGACTGTGGTGAAGGCCTACATCGACGTGATTACGAAAGTGGCTGTGACTCCAACTTACTACGTGGGCCTGAGCAACAAGGGCGTATTGGATATCTACGACGGAACCATTCATGTGATGGATCCCAATGGTACCATGGTTGCCGACTTCGAGCCGAAGGATTACACGAAGTATTGGGGTGAGCACGTGCCGGACCACTCCTATGCCACCCATATCTACTACAAGCCTGCGGGTTACCCTGACGGTATTTGGCGTGCTAACACGTTGGCACGCTGCAATATCGCTGAGAAGATGGCGACGCCGCTCGCTCAGGCCGCACTGAAGGAAATGCGTGACCTGGTAGGAAGACCCTCTCACCACACATTCGCCTACCACTATGCCAGAATTGTGGAGTTGGTGCAGGCTGCTGAGTCGATCAAGAAGCTGCTCGAAGACCCGGACATCGTGTGCACCGATGTGAAGCTTTCGGATGTCACACCGAGGGCTGGCGAAGGAGTTGGGGTCGTCGAAGCGCCGCGCGGCACCTGTCTGCACAACTACGAATGCGATGATGAGGGCATTGTCACTAAGGCAAACATCATAGTCGCCACGAACCACAATGTTGGCGGCATCGAGAAGTCGTTGATGGATGCCGCGAGACTCATCTTTGAGCAGGATGGACTCAAGAAACTAAGACTCCCTGAACCACTAGTGAAGACCTAGAGAGGAAATCAAGATGACAGACGAGATACCCGAAGGCGTACTCAATCTCCTTGAGATGGTAGTACGCTGCTATGACTGCTGACTATCCTGCGCCGCTCATATCGTCATTGTTGATGAAGAGGGGCGCGAGATAGCCAAGAAGGAAATAGTGACCTGCGAAGAATGAAGGCGTGGTCGCAAAGAACAGTACCGCGCTCGACAACCCCGCAAGGGTCGCTGGTCACTTTTCCTCGGCCGCCTTACTGCGGCCCAGGAAATGAAAAGGCCGCTTTTATTAGCATACTAGTCTACAAAGTAGGCTGTGGGAACGGAGCAATCTAAAAGGCGCACCAATCTGAAGACATCACTTGAGATTGCCGTCCTTCTTCTTGCCATGTTGGTATCACCTATAATGGTCCAATTACGCAGTAATGACATTGATTACTGCTGTGTCCTGTTTGTCGCAGGCCATGAACAATATCTCGCCGTTACGCCCAGCCCCGCCCCTTTGCTTTTCGTTTTTCCTCCAATAGGGCTAGTTCTTCAAGCAGTAGCCCAATCGTTGCCGGGAATCTTTTTCTTTGCCAAGATCCGTGGAGCAAGTCAGTTCAGGTCAATCAGGCGGCTGACTCTTGGGTCTGTGATTGCAGCCCTGCTATTCGCCGAGTTTTTCCCGAATCTTTGGGCCTTTCAGGTGGATCCTATTTCACTGAATTATAGCACATACCTCGACATAGCCAGCGCTTATCCGACGTTGCCGCTTGTCGTCCTGATACTCATTCCGTTATTCTTACGTGAATCATCTTTCCTCTTGCATGCTACGAAGGAGCAGTCCCCAACGCAGAAGCCCTTTGCCCGACCGACAAGGATTGCGAGTTCAAGGGTGGCAAAGACTATTGGTTTGGTGCTTGGAGTTGTGGTATTCATAGCACCGACTACCCTCCTTGCCTACTCCGATGGGTATTCGTCGACGTCAAACTTCGTTAGTACGATCGGGATGGTATCATTGTACCAGTTCAAGTACGCATTGGAACCGGCATACCTATACTACTCTCAAATCTACTACACTTATCCTATCACGTCCTTCGCTCTGATGCTCATGCTGTCCTCCATCCGAATTGTCTTCGCTAGAAAGCTGATACTATACTACCGGGGAATCGGATCAGCGTATCGGACGCTGGTAATCGGAGTAATCGGCGAACTCCTTGCAAATTCGCCGTATATCTATCTCTACTTGTTCTGGTCGAACTTCATGGTAGGGCCTCTCGCGCTGCCGTTGCCCTTCCTTCTCATTCTCGGGGTGCTGCTCGTGAAGCTTCGTGACCGTCTGACGTCAAGAGAACTGATAAGTAAACCAAGACAAGAGGTCAGAGAGACTGGCGTGTGGCCCTTGACGTTAGAGGAAGAGGGTATCATACCAACGAGCGCTCAGACCGTGAAACAGACTTCAGTGAAGGTACCTTTGATGTACGTGGTTCTTTCTCGAATCCGCACTATTCGCAAGTACCTCCAAGAATGACGATGCGCTTAAGCAAATTTAAAAGGAAGTCCCGAGCAGCAAGACCCAGCAGGGCTCAGCAAAGCATTCTTCGTCCTTGGAGTACCCTTGTGGTATTTCCTCTTGAAGCACTTGTTTTGAAAGCACCTGTCTAATCTGAAACGTGATTTAGCTATGAGCACTGAATCAGAGCCTGTTGTGGCTACTGTTTCCGAACTGAAGCCCTCAATGAGGAACATCTCGATTGTCTTCAAGGTCCTAGAGATGACCGAACCCCGTGAAGTTACATCGCGGGAAGATGGCCAGTCTCATCGAATCGTTGATGCAAAGGTCGGTGATAAGACCGGCACAGTCATTGTCCCTCTCTGGGATGACGCGATAGAACGCGTCAAGGTGGGTTCGACATACAAGCTTGAGAACGGATACACTGGTCTGTTCCGAAGCAACCTCCGACTGAATATCGGCCGATTTGGCGTAATCAGTGAGGCTACTGAAGAGATTGCTGATGTGAATACATCCAACGATGTATCTGCAGTCGAGCACGAGAGAGTGTATCGAGGAAGGCCTAGCCGGGGTTACGGAGCACCACGTGAGGAGTCTGAGCGTGGTGGCTACGGTGGCCGTGGCGGTGGCGGATACGGCGGTGGCCGTGACCGGGACCGTGGCCGCGGTGGCCGTGGTGATCGTGGCCGGAGAGGCTACGACTAGGAGCTGTCGACCAATCTAGATTGCTTTTCCACTGAGGAACAGTGCGAGAATCCTAATCTCTCGCACTTCCTTGTTTCTTTTTCTAATGCTCGTTTTCTGAAAAACGAGAATAGAGCAGAACACATTCACATTCAGCCAGATTTATATGGGTTTGAACTAGGTCGGGGCCTCAGTAAGACTGACTTGAGCAAGGCTTCCTCTTGGGCGCCCGCTGTGGCAGTATGCCTTTCGAGAAGTATGTTCTTGTTTAAGACCAGTCTAACCATCTGTGTGATTTACCATGAGCGACAACACGGTCCAGCCCGTTCAAGTTACCGTTTCTGAATTGAAGCCCCGAATGAGAGGGCTGACGGTCATCTTCAAAGTTGTGTCCATAACCGAGCCGCATGAAGTCACTTCTCGCGACGATGGTGCGACTCACCGAGTTGCGGATGCGAAAGTTGGCGATAGCAGCGGCACTGTAATCATACCTTTGTGGGATGATTCGATTGGCCGCTTTCAAGTTGGCTCGGTCTACAAACTGGAGAACGGATACACGAAGCTGTTCATGAATAACATCCGGTTGAACATCGGACGCGATGGAGTCGTCAACCCGTCTGATGACAAGATACCTGAAGTCAACATGGAACAGGACGTGTCCTCTGTTGCATATCCCCAGAGACCGAGACGTCGGTACAGGGGGCAACGTACAGAGCGGGACCGTGGCTATCGCGCCGATTCTCGCGGAGAAGAGAAGAGTGATAGTGGTCAACGTGGTAAAAGCCCCCCCGCCGATCAAGACGATTCGGACATAGATGATGAGGGAGAGCAATAGGTTTCAGCGGCTACAAGATGCGCTGCTATTCTCTGGGCGAGGGATGGCCTTCGCCCTCTGCTTCTCTTTTACCGGAGCAGTCCTCTGATTCTCTCTGTTAGCTTTTCATCACTGAACCGATTCTTGTTGCCACTGCGCAGGCAAACGCAGGGGACCCATTCGTAATCATCGCCTTCGTAGCGCCCGTTCCGAGCAGAATTGGGACAGCCGCAAATGAACTTCGAGGGTCGTTTTGTGACAGTTCGTATTCTTCTTAAGCGAGTATCTGACGCCATCGAACCAAGGTGCTGTTATGTCACGAGAGATTCAGCTAGAGACTAGCTCAAGAATCCTGAACACGGCCTCAAAGTACATGATCGTAAGCGTGGTCGCCGTCGCTATTGGCTGCGTGGCAATGGTGTACGGGATCCTTGCGTATCTGGCCTACGGATTGGTTGCTATGCAATTCGCAATCTTTGCAGGGTTCTTCGTAGGTGTCGCTTTCGTTCTTATTGGAGTCTTCTTGGCCTTCTGGGGCCTGTATTGGATGCGGAACGAAGGCAAACGCCTGAAGAGGATGTTCGAGTCGAGGGGATGATCGGAGAATGAGTGGCAAGTCTAACTCGGATGTCCCCAAGAAGGAGAAGGCGCATTACCTCCCAAGCAGCTGGGACGAAATCAGCAATAACCTGTATTTGCGAATCGAGTGGTATGCCTCGAAGTTCATCACGATATCTGTCTGGGGTGTCGTGATTGGCTTTATTGGCATTGTCTATGGTCTCCTCAGCATGTGGTTCTTCGGAAGCGAAATCAGTGCTCTGGGCACTTTCCTGGGGTTCTTTGTGGGCTTCGGTGCTCTAATCGCCTCAGTAGTCCTCCTGCTTTGGGGGGTCTTCTGGCGCCGCAGAGTCGAGAATCACAAGATACTCTAGGTCAGATTATATCGAATCATGGCCGCACCCCAAGTTCAGGCACGCGTTCCGTACAACGGACTCGGAACCATCTGGTTCCCTGTCCCTGTTTTTCTGCTCACTCTTCTTTCTCCGGATGCTTTGTTGTTCAGTGACGGTGCCGAACAGGAGAGACACCTACGATTCTTTGGTTCCCTGAGCTAACATGACTTGTCCTCGAGGAAACGCGTCTAGATCCAGTGCCTCCGCTTGAATATTATGAATAGAACAATCATCATGGAGAACATCACGGCCATGAGAGCAGGATAAAAGAACGGCCAATTCAGTTCTGGCATCTGATTCACGAAGTTCATTCCATACCAGCTTCCGATTACGGTTGGAGGCAGAGCGATTGTCGATAAGACTGTGAGGAACTTGATAACCTCATTCAACCTATTTGTGATGCTTGATAGGTAGATATCAAGCATGCTTGCCAGCCATTCTCTGTATATCTCGATATGATCTGTTATCTGTATTACGTGGTCGTACAGGTCCCGTAGATATGGGAGCGTCGTCTTTTCGAACATCTGAACGCCGTCTCTTTCGAGGGCTAGCACAATCTCTCTCACTGGCCACGTACTTCTTCTAAGCTCGATAACCTTCCGCTTTATGTCGTAGACATCTCGCAGTATCTCGGTCGACGGGTTGGCAATGAGCTGTTCCTGCGCATCTTCGATTTTTTCACCTATCTCGGTCAATATGGAGAAATAGAAGTCCACAATCATGTCGACCAAGCCGTAAGCCAGATAGTCCGCCTTGCCCCTTCTGACTCGTCCAGACCCTTCCGTAATGGACCTTCTGATTGGGTCAAACACGTCCCCTTGAATCTCTTGGAAGGACAGGACGTAGTCTTTGCCGAAGACTATGCTGACTTGTTCTGAAACCATTCTGGAATCGGGCCCAGTATGATGAATCATCTTTATAATGATTAATGCATACTCTGGAAGGATCTCGACCTTAGGCTGCTGATCCGGAGTGGTGATATCCTCAATGGTAAGCGGGTGAAGACCGAAACACTGACAGATATGTTCTACGACCTCATGATTCCGGATACCATCAACGTTGATCCAGCGAACCGTGACCCCTTTGGGCGGGGGTACGCATACATCAACAGAAGTCGTAGACCACTGGTTGAACTCACTTTGGCTATAGTCAAAGACTGTAATCTTGGGTATGCTCGTCGCTTCGCTCCCGGTCTGTGATACCAGCACCCTCTCTGCGGGCACGGGAAATCCATTGTTTCTCTTGGGAGGGCTGACGCTCACGTGTTCACCTCGAAAAGCATCGGTGCAGCTGTCACCCGCACGCGTATTGGCCGATAAAAAGCAAACGGATGGGGAATACCCCGAAAATTCACGGGTTTGCTGTCTATTGGAGTAGTTGCATCAGAGATTCTTGCTAATTCCCTGACTACTGATTGTGGAACACTCTCGAGCTGGTTTCAGGAAACCAACGAACGAGCCGACTTGGAACTGAACTGCTTTTCAAGCAATGTCAGTGCAAAACGTCTTCTGCTTTCTTTTGGAATCATTGGGCTTGACAGCAGTGCTTTCCTAAAACCCAACGGATAGGTGCCCATCGCTGCATTGTATTTGTGCTTCTTCGCATATGAGAGATGGTAGCCAAGGTGTGATAGAAACGCATCGTCGTCATTGGCGTATACTGTAAAGCTCCATTCAATGCCTTTCATCTCCTTCCGGTCAAGTCCTAATGAGAAGGACTCGAGGACTCCTCTGCGCACGCTCGTCCAGAACCTACACTTCCCCTCTAGTGCAAGAACGGAGGATTTGGTGACCTGCACCGCCTTCCAGTCAAAGATAAGTGTGCCATTGGGAACCAAATCAGGACTGGAAAGGAACTGCTCGTAGAACGTCTCAGCATTCACATTGACCAGTCTTCGACCTGGTCTTCCGGATGGTTCGATCTTGTCGGTCCCCGCCCAGAATACACCCATATCGAATATACGCTGCATTCCCACTTCTTGACCAAGCTTGAGCGAAGCAGCATTCGTGGTGTCAGTTGTATATCTGACCCGGCTAACGCCAGTCTCTGCAGCAAACTCAACGATGTGTTTTGTGAGCACTCTTGCGAGACCTCGTTTTCTGTGGTACCTGTTCACCCTAAGCCCTTCCATCCACCCTGTGCTCCTGTCGTCGATTAATCTAAGGTTGTTCAGAGCAACAAGATGCCCGTCAATCTCGATGCCGAAGGTATAGCAGTTGGGATCCTGAAGCCATCCGTCAAACGCAAATGGCAAGTAGTCGTAGCCGCCCCACGTCAGTCGGGCTATCGTCATCACGTCCTCACGATCCGACTGGGTCACTCTTCGAACTTGATAATCCATAATGGGCGCATGGATGCCTAGAACTAATCTAGCTTTCTGAATCGAGCAATGAGTGTTAGGTCCAATAGTCGCTCAAAGCCAGGCTTCAACGTTGGAAAACCAGTGTTTTGACCACAACTGGGACGACAACGCCCTCAATCAAGGGTTCTCCGATATCGAGGAAATCGCCATCCTGAAGTGATATCTCGTCGATGGACAGAACGTTGTTCGCTATACGAGTCTCCCTTTTCATGACATTCCCTACGCTATTGCCTACGTCTGTGTCAAAGCACATTAGAATAGGCTTGCCTAGGGATATCGTGTTCGGTAGAGCTGCCAATACACCTTCTGCAAACTGAATCAAGTTCTCGTACGAAGGTCGCACCGCATCATTGAAGGCCAGGATGACATCATCTGAACCTTCCACTAGGTCGAATCTGTGAAACGCTCTCTCTATGGCGATCCTGACGTTATCGGACATAGTTCGGCCCTTCGGGACATCCGGCACAATCGCCATCAGGTTTCTCAGAGGATACTTGAGTCCGGCCGTCAAGAACGTTGTAGATCCGCTCACCTGTAGATT